>NZ_JAIUGR010000019.1:0-107048 GCF_020164695.1 Mesorhizobium sp. ESP6-5 | reverse complement strand
GGCGACGGCGGCAGCGATGCCGACGTGGAAGAGGCCTACAGGCGCTTCGGCGCGGCCCATCCGCTCGGCCGCATCGGGGAACCGGAGGAAGTGGCGGAACTCATCGCTTTCCTGTGCTCGTCGAAGGCCGGCTTCTGCACAGGCGCCGACTACAAGATAGATGGCGGCCTCACCGCCGGCATCGGCGTGAAGTAAGACCGTGAAGATCGATCTCGGGACCCAATCGGGAGTGGTGCATTAACGCAGCCAGTTCGGAACAATCTTTTTTGGCCGAAGTTTTACCCCTTGAAGGGACGAACTCTCCGAAGGAGATTTCCTATGAAACATGTTCTCATTACCAGCATGCTGGCGATCGGGCTAGGCTGCGGGACGGCGATGGCTCAGACGCAGCAGCCCGCCGACAGCCAATCAGGAGCGGACACAAATTGCGCTTCCGGCACGACCAACTGCCAGAAGGGCTCGAAGATGAAGGAGCAGGCGCAGGGCACCAAGTCCCAGACTGATCAGCAGGTTCAGGACAAGACCAAGGCCAAGACAGAGGAGCAGGCACAGGGCAAGGCCAAGGCCAAGACGGACGAGCAGGCCCAGGGCAAGGCCGGCACCACCACGGACCAGCAGGCCCAGGGCAAGACGAAGATCCAGACGGACCAGCAGGCGCAGGGCAAGGCTGGCACCAAGACCGACCAGCAGGCCCAGGACAAAACCAAGGTCCAGACCGACCAGCAGGCACAGGGTAAGGCCGGCACCACAACGGATCAGCAGGCTCAGGACAAGACAAAGGTCCAGACCGATCAGCAGGCACAGGGCAAGGCCGGCACCACCACGGATCAGCAGGCTCAGGACAAGACAAAGGTCCAGACCGATCAGCAGGCCCAAGGCAAGGCCTCCACGCAGGACAAGACCTCGACCGCTTCCATCAACAATGTGACGGTTGAACAGAAGACCCAGATCACTCATGTGATCAGGGAAACCAAGGTCGAGCCGGTCACGAACGTCGACTTCGACGTCTCCGTCGGCATCGAAGTTCCGCGGCACAAGGTCAGGCTGCATCGCTTGCCGGCTCGCATCGTCAAGATCGTTCCGGCCTACGAGGCGTACGAGTATTTCGTTCTCGCCGACGGCCGGATCGTCATCGTCGATCCGGATACATACAAAATCGTGCTGGTGCTGACCTAGGGCAATTCCAGGGAAAAGTGCGTAGCGGTTTTCCGTTCGGAATTGCGTAAAAACAAAGAGTTAGAGCACAGGATCGTTCAACCCGCCCCGCTGCACGCGGGTCGGGTTGAGCACTATGGCGAGATGATGCGGAACTTCCCGTGCAAACCTCTGCGCATGCTCAGGGATTGCGAGGCCGCAATGTCCTCAAGGTAATCGAGTAGCGGTGCTCGGCAAGCGGCGGGATGCTGTGCTCCCATTGCGACCGCGACGGCCCCGTCATGAGATAGGCCGATCTCGGCTCGACAGTGATGGTCCGACGCTCCCATTTAGACCCATTCTTGCGCCGAAGGCGAAAATCGCAGGGCGCCAGCAGCGAAACGCCCGCGACATCCTCGAAATGCGGCTTGTCGCGGTGCCAGCCGATACCGGCGCCGGGCCGGTACTCGTTGATCAAGACCTGCGCGAAGGTTTCGGCCGGCCGGCGCGCAAAAGCCGCGACCTTTTCGCGCAAGGGCAGCAGAAAATCAGGTATCGGCGGTGCCTCGACCACCTCGCGCCGGTCATAATCGTAGCGAAGGCCAAAACCGACGACACGCCGGTTTGCCAGATGGCCATGGAAGTCGAAGGCCTTGAAGGGCAGCGCCTCTAGATGATGGACGAGTTCGATTTCGTCCTGTGGCGTGATCAGTCCGGTCTGGTAGGCGAAACCCTCCGGCAGATCATCCTGAGCGGCACCGAAGAGATCGTGCTGGGCCACACGGCCGGCTGTTTTCGGTTTGAGCGGCGACATTTTGCCCAGATGGTGAAGGCCGGACCACAAGGCAATATGGGAACCGCGCTTGCCCGCCCTGGATACGTCCCAAAACCGGCGCAACGGAACCGCGGGAGGAGCGTGAAAGTTTAGCAACGGCGGTTCCGTCGGAGGCCGCCGGACACGTTCTAGCCTTGGAGTGCCGGATGCCGCGCGTTGAAACCGGGGCCTGCTTTTGCGGGGCGATCGCCGCCACCATGGACGGTGAGCCTTTCTGGATATGCTACGATCACGATGACGATTGCCGACGGGCCATCGGCAGTCCACTCACCGTCTGGGTCGGGTATCGGCCGAGCCAAATCAATCTTTTGAGGGGGGCGCCAAAGGCCTTTTCCAAGACGCCGGGTGTTATCCGCACTTTCTGTCCCGACTGCGGGAGTTCGATAAGCTATAGCGACGAAGGGCTGCCGGACGAGCTTTATCTGACGATCGGATTCTTCGACAAACCCGAAGGGCTGCGGCCACAGGCCCATGCCTATTGGGACCTCAGGCTGCCTTGGGTCGACTTTGCCGACAAGCTGCCGCGCATCGATCGATATTCGAGGAAACGCGATGCGAAGTTCGGCAACCCAAGCGACAGGTAGCGATGTCGGATGGCGGCACGGAACCGCACCACGCCTGGCGGGTTATTTGGCTGAGCCGTCAGGTGCCAGCATGCCATCGACCGTCATTCGAAACACGCAATACGATCCCGCGACCAGGATCCTCTCGGTCTGGTTCGTGCCGCACGGCAACCGCTATGACTATGAGGACGTCGCCCTGGCTACCTATGCGGCGTTCATGCGCGCTCCTTCGAAAGGCCGCTTCTTCAATAAATTCATCAAGGACCACCACAGGTACCGTCGCGTGGCGTGATGCCCGGCCCGTCATGCCTTCCTGTTCTCGTCGGCGCCCATCTCATCCGGCGCCGGTTCCCAACCAAAGACACTGCGGCCGCCAAGCAGATGCGACTGGTCGAATTCGCCGGCGACAATTTCCTTGAGGCTGGGACCCGTGACGTATCGCTCGACCTGCCGCGACTGATGGTCGAGCCGCCTCAGGGCGCCGATTTCCTCTTCGCGACCGAGCCTGGCCTTTTGCACGGCGGACTTCAGCACGCCGATCGTCTCGTCATATACCTTGAGCGGTACAGGGAACGGATGCCTGTCCTTGCCGCCATGCGCCAGCGAAAAACGACCCGGGTCCGAAAATCGGCAAGGCGCGCCATGCACCACTTCGGCAACGAGAGCGAGTGCCCTCACCGTGCGGGCGCCTACGCCCGGAACCAGGAGAAGCTCGGCAAAATCGGCTGGACCTCGCTCGGCGGCGGCGGCCATGTTGCCATGAAGCCGATGCATCACGACGTCGCTTTCGCGGACGTCGTGATGAGCCGGCATGATCAAATGCGGCAGCAGGGGCTGCACCGGAGCCGGTGCCGTACCAGGCTCCAGCGCGGCGAACTCCCGAAGGATGCGGTCCGGCCCAAGATCCTGGAGGAGATCAAGCTGTCCCTGGCGCGAGGCTTCGGCGCGGCGGTCGGTCAGGTTGACGATCTCGCCCTGGTTGGCGCCTTCGATGGCAGCATGCGGCTGGTCGACAAAGCTCTTCAAACCTTCGGACAGCCAATGGTAGCGGCGCGCCACCTTGCTGTCGCCGTTCATGCCTTGCTGCACCACCACCCAGTCGCCGTCGTCGGTGACGATGAAGCCATGCAGATAGAGGTCGAACCCGTCCTGAACGGCGGCGCTGTCCACCTTGGCGACAAGCCGGCTGGCGGTCGCAAGGCGGGCTCCGTCGAAGCCGATGCGCTCACCAATGGAGGCAAGCTCGTGGGGGGTTTTGCGCGAATGCGCGCCACGGCCGCCGCAGACGTGGATGCCGAGTTCGCCCGACAGCGGCGTGAGGCCGCGTTTCAAGGCGCCGACGACGCTGGTGGTGATGCCGGACGAATGCCAATCCATGCCCATGACGGCGCCGAAGGACTGGAACCAGAACGGATGCGCCAGACGCCGCAGCAATTCGTTGCGGCCATAGTGATGGATGATCGCCTCGCACATGACGGCACCGAGACGCGTCATGCGGTCGCCCAGCCATTTCGGCACGCGTCCACCGTGAAGGGGAAGATCAGCACTGCCCGATCGTTGCGCCACGTTTGCCTGCTCCAATGTCCGCGATTGGGACAGATAAGCACTACAGACCCCGCAGGGAAGGCTGACGCTACACTGGCGTCAAGTCCAGTTCGAGAGAACCGTTTCCATCTCGACTGTCTCGACCTGCTGCGCGAAGCGCTGGTGATAGACGGTAAGCAGCGCGTCATGCGTTGCGTCGGAAGAGCTGCACAATGCGTCGGTGACGAGCACCACGCGATAGCCGAAATCGATGGCGCCGAGCACGGTGGCTAGGACGCATACATCGGTTTCGCCTCCCGTGACGACCAGCGTGTCGATCTCGCGTTCCATCAGAAAGGCCCTGAGGCGCCCTTCGAACCAGGGGGAATAGATGTGCTTGTCGATGACTGCCGCCGGCGGACAGTAAGCGGCCAGCGCCGGCAACAATTCGATCATCTCCGGCCCGATATTGTCGATCGCCATGGAGGCCCAGCGCTCATAATAGCGTTTCCATGTACCAGCGCCTTGCCCCGGCCTTTGCGCAGGCAGGAAGCGCGTGAAGACCGTCTGTTCCGCACGCCTTTCGACCAGCCTCTCAATTTGAGGCAGGACACGGGTTATCCAAGGCGTCGCCCAAGGTGACGGTTCGGCAAACAGCTTCTGCATATCCACACAGACATGCATGCACCGGTCGCCCAATGGGCCATAAGCCAAGCCTGGCATCGACATCAACGCATCTCCGACCGGCGGTGCGTTCTCATGACTTCCGGCACTGCCATCCGGATACGCAACGCCGCATGCGGGAACTCGTTCCTGAGCCGCCTACAGGGACCGACGCGGATGGCCGGCGTCTCCGCCGCGGTGAACGGAGGCGCTCGCATAAAACTGTCGGAGCTGTGGGGCGGTCCTCTTTTAAGGCTGTGCCGAGAGCGGCACCGGCTCGCCGGACCTTCCCGCTATCTCACCACACGCTTCTCGAGCTTGCGGGCCAGAGTGCGCCGGTGCAGGCCAAGCCGGCGCGCCGTCTCGGAGATGTTGAAGCCGGTTTCGACCAGGGTTTCGTGGATGCGCTCCCACTCCAGGTTCTTGATCGAGGTGGGCCGGCTGGAAAGCGGTACGGAAACGTCGCCCTCGGCACGGCCGAAGGCGGCTTCGATGTCATCGGTATTGGCGGGTTTGGCCAGGTAATGGCTGGCGCCGAGCTTGATCGCCTCGACCGCCGTGGCGATGCTGGCAAACCCTGTCAGCACGACGATCCTGATCGACGCATCGCGGGCGCTGAGCAGCTTGACGCACTCCAGCCCGGAACCGCCGGCTCCAAGCTTGAGATCGACTACGGCATAAGTCGGAACGGCTTTTTCGAGGGCGTCTAGCAAGGCTTCCCTGTCGTGGCAGACCATGACGTCGTACTCGCGCTTTTCGAAGGAGCGCTTCAGCGTCTTGGCGAAGGTCGCGTCGTCCTCGACGATAAAGAGGGATCGGTCAGGCCTCATGATCATCTCCGTCGGTCAGCGCCGCGAGCGGCAGCGAAAGCGTAACACAGGCGCCCTGCTCCATGTTGCGCGCGGAAAAATCGCCTCCCAGTTTCCGGACCACATTCATGACAAGGAAAAGACCAAGACCGCCCCCTGGCCGTCCCTTGCTCGACATATAGGGCTGGCCAAGCGCTGCCAGAATAGTCTCGTCGAAACCCGGCCCGCGATCGCGCACGGCGATCACCAGCTTGTCGCCCTGCCGCTCGGCAGTGACGCCGACCCAAGCCTGCGACGCTTCCTGGGCGTTGTCGAACACGTTGAAGATGACCTGCTTCAGTGCCGTGTCGGACACGATCTGCTCGTCCGGGTCGAAATCGTTCGTGTATTCCAGCTTGAATGGCTGGCGACTGATGCGCCATTCCTCGACCAGATCGTCGAGGAAACCGCGAATGGTGGTGCGTATCGTTCCCTCGCCTCTGGCCTGGCCGGAAGACATCAGAATGCCGGACACGATGCGCTTGCAGCGCTCGATCTGCGCCCGCATTTCGGCCATGTCGGCCGCCAGTTCGCGGTTGCGTGCAAGGGTGCGCATCTGGCGCCAGTCGGACAGGATGACGGATATCGTGGCAAGCGGCGTACCCAATTCGTGCGCGGCGCCGGAGGCCAGCAGGCCCATGCGCACGATGTGGTCCTCCTCGGCCGAGCGCTGGCGCAGGTCGGCGAGATAGGCATCACGTTCGCGCAGGTTGCGGTCGATGCGCGTCATGAAGATCACGATCAGGCCGGCGGCCAGCACGAAGCAGATGAACATGCCCCTGATATGCAGGGACAGGAGATCGCTGCCGCCATGATGCGGGATGGCGATCGGCTGGAAAAGGAAGATGAGGAAGACGAAGCAGGCCGACGCGGCCGCCACCAGGATCCAGGTAAACCTTGGGGTCAGCAGTGCCGCGCCGAGCGTGATCTGCAGAAGGTAGAGCGATACGAACGGATTGGACGCGCCGCCGCTCAGGTAAAGCTGCGTCGTCAGTGCCGCCATGTCGAAGATGAGCGCGACGAAGAGCTGGGTGTTGGTGATCGGCCTGACACCGCGCAGGACCAGCAAGCTGAAGATGTTGAGGCCAACCAGGAAAAGCACAACGCCGGCCATCTTCGCCAGCGGCAGCGGGATCTCGAACCAGTATTGCGTCGCCAGAATGGTGAGCACCTGACCCGCCACCGCCAGCCAACGCAGTTGGATGAGCAGGAACAAGTTCTTCCTGTTCGTTGCTTCGGGATTTGGTACCGCGCCATTGTTGGCGGCAAGGGACGCCGTCACCAGCGATTTGTCGCGGCGGAGCGCTTGCGTGGGGACGCTCATCTTGCTGGTCCTTGCCGCTGGGGGCGGCCGGTCATCGGCCTGGCCAGGGCGAGGGCAAGCATCGCAGCGAGCGTGAACCAGGTCAAAGCATAGATGACGTGGCTGCTGCGGAAAGTCACGACGGTCAGCCCGCCGTGTGGCCAGCCGTCGATGCCGGATGCCTCAGCATCAACAAAATAGGGTGCGACATCCGTCAGGCCGCGCGCGGTTGCGATGGCAGCGACATCCCGCGAATACCAGCGATTGCCCGTGGTGTCATTCTTGCGCAGGAAGCCACCGCCTGGCTCGCTCATGCGCAACAGTCCATCGATGATGACCGGCGCGGTTGAGCCGCCGCTCTCTTGTCCGAACTCGGCCTTGCGCTCCGGGGGAATGAAGCCGCGATTGACCAGCACGACGAAGCCACTGTCGGTCCGCATCGGCGTCAGCACCCAATAGCCGCCGCCAAGCTCCGTCACCGCCTGGACCAGCGTGTTGGCGCCGCCCAGGAAGCGTCCGGCCAATCGCACATGGCTGTATTCGTAGCGGGCTGCGGTGATGCCGTTCCAGCTCTCCGGGCCAGGCGCTTCGAAAACCGGGGCATGAATGCGTTGGTCGACACGGGCGATCAGGTCGAGCTTCCAGGCCCGCCTCTCCAGCTGCCATATGCCGAGCCCGACAAACACCAGCACGCCGAGGAGCCCGAGCAGCACAAGGACAAGGCGCGATGCGGACGACCGGCCGGCGCCCTCTTGCGACGCGGGCCGCGGACCGATGCCCGTCGCCTCGGCGTTGGTTCTCCCAGAGCCCGCAACCGGGCTCATGGCATCTCGCGCATGTCGTGCAGCCCCGGCATCATGTTGGCGTTGAGATGATACATCACCCAGAGCGAGCCGGTCAGTACGATCACGACCAGGATCAGCGTGAAGATCAGCGCCAGCATCGACCATCCGCCTTCCGAGGTGGTGTTCATATGCAGGAAGAAGACCATGTGGACGACGATCTGCGCGACCGCGAAGGCCATAATGACAATGGCCGTCGCCTGCTTGTCGTCGATGGCACCGCTCATGACCAGCCAGAACGGGATGGCGGTCAGGATCACCGACAGGATGAAGCCGGTCAGATAGCTCCGGAACGATCCGTGTGCTGCTCCTCCATGGGCATGGCCGTGACCCTCGGCATGATCATGAGCGCTCATCGCAACATTCCCATCAGATAGACGAAGGTGAAGACGCCGATCCAGACGACGTCAAGGAAATGCCAGAACATCGAGAGGCACATCAGCCGGCGGCGGTTCGCCTCGACGAGGCCAAATCGTGCGACCTGGGTCATCAGCGTCACCAGCCAGACGATGCCGAAGGTGACATGCAGGCCGTGCGTACCGACCAGGGTGAAGAAAGACGACAGGAAGGCGCTGCGCTGCGGTGTCGCGCCTTCATGGATCATGTGCGAGAATTCATAGAGCTCGATCGACAGGAACGCCAGGCCGAACAGGCCGGTGACGGCGAGCCAGGCTTGCGTCGCCCCCACGCGACCCCTGTCCATGGTCAGCGTGGCGAAGCCATAGGTGATCGACGAGAAGAGCAGCATGGCGGTGTTGACCGCCACCAGATCGAGGTCGAACAGGTCCTTGGGTGCCGGCCCGGCCGCGTAGTTGCCGCCAAGCACGCCATAGGCGGCGAACAGCATCGCGAAGATCAGGCAGTCGCTCATGAGATAGAGCCAGAAGCCGAGCATGGTGGAGCCGCCTTCGGCGTGCGCATGCTCCTCTTCCAGGTGAAACACCGGTTCGGTGCCGGCTGTGATTGCTGTCGATGCCATGCTCAAACCCCAGCCCCGAGGAGCGTCGTCCTCGCCTCTTCCGTCCGAGTGACTTCGGCTGCCGGAATGTGGAAGTCGCGGTGATAGTTGAAGGTGTGGCCGATCGCGGTGGCGATGAGGCAAACGAAGCTCAGCGCCGCCAGCCACCAGATGTACCAGATCAGGGCGAAGCCGAGCGCGACGCTGAAGGCGGCCAGGAAGACACCGGTGCCGGTATTGCTGGGCATGTGGATCGGCTTGAAGCCGGCGAGCGGCCTGGTGTAGCCGGCCTGCTTCATGTCAAACCAGGCATCGTTGTCGCGAATGACAGGTGTGAAGGCGAAATTGTAGGCAGGCGGCGGCGAGGAGGTCGACCATTCGAGCGTGCGGCCGTCCCATGGATCGCCGGTCGGATCGGCAAGCGCCTCGCGCCTGCGGATGGAGACGAAGATCTGGATCAGGAAGGCGGCGATGCCGCAGGCGATCAGCACCGCGCCGAAGGCGGCGATGACGAACCATATCTGCAGGGAGGGATCATCGAACACGCGCATGCGGCGTGTCACGCCCATCAGGCCGAGCACGTAGAGCGGCATGAAGGCGAACCAGAAGCCGACCACCCAGCACCAGAACGAGACCTTGCCCCAGAACGGGTCGAGCTTGAATCCGAAGGCCTTGGGCCACCAGTAGGCAATGCCGGCGAACAGCCCGAACAGCACGCCGCCGACGATGACGTTATGGAAGTGCGCGATCAGGAACAGGCTGTTGTGCAGCACGAAATCCGCCGGCGGCACGGCAAGCAGCACGCCGGTCATGCCGCCGACGGTGAAGGTGAGCATGAAGGCCACCGTCCACATCATCGGCAGTTCGAAGCGGATGCGGCCCCGGTACATTGTGAACAGCCAGTTGAAGATCTTCGCTCCCGTCGGGATCGAGATGATCATCGTCGTAATGCCGAAGAAGGAATTGACGCTGGCGCCGGAGCCCATGGTGAAGAAGTGGTGCAGCCAGACGAGATAGGACAGGATGGTGATGACCACCGTGGCGTAGACCATCGACGTGTAGCCGAACAGGCGCTTGCCGGAGAAGGTCGAGGTGACTTCGGAAAAGACGCCGAACAGCGGCAGGATGAGGATGTAGACTTCCGGGTGACCCCATATCCAGATGAGGTTGACATACATCATCGGATTGCCGCCGAAGTCATTGGTGAAGAAGTTGGTGCCGACATAGCGGTCGAGCGCCAGCAGCGAGAGCACCGCCGTCAGCACCGGGAAGGAGGCGACGATCAGCACGTTGGTGCAGAGCGACGTCCAGGTGAAGACGGGCATGCGCATCATCGTCATGCCGGGCGCGCGCATCTTGATGATGGTGCAGATCAGGTTGATGCCCGACAGCGTCGTGCCGACACCCGCCACCTGCAGCGCCCAGATATAATAGTCGACGCCGACGTCGGGACTGTAGCCGATGCCGGAAAGCGGCGGATAGGCGAGCCAGCCGGTGCGGGCGAATTCGCCGACGAACAGCGAGGCCATGACGAGGATGGCGCCGCCGACCGTCATCCAGAAGGAGAAATTGTTGAGGAACGGAAAGGAGACGTCGCGGGCGCCGATCTGCAGCGGCACGACGAAATTCATCAACCCGGTTACGAAGGGCATCGCCACGAAGAAGATCATGATGACGCCATGGGCGGTGAAGATCTGGTCGTAGTGATGTGAGTTCAGGTAGCCCTCGGAGCCATTGAAGGCGATGGCCTGCTGGAGGCGCATCATGATGGCGTCCGAGAAGCCGCGCAGCAGCATGACCAGCCCCAGCACCATGTACATGATGCCGATCTTCTTGTGGTCGACGCTGGTGAACCATTCACGCCACAGGTAGCCCCACAGCTTGAAATAGGTGATGACGCCGAGAAGCGCGATGCCGCCGAGTGCCACCGCGGCGAAGGTGGCGACAACGATCGGCTCATGCAGCGGCAGCGAGTCCCAGTTGAGGCGGCCGAAAATGAATTTGGTCAGCGTATAGGGCATCGCAAGTCTCTCACAATTCGCGCCGCAGCAGGCCGAGGGCCGGCGTATCGGCCGCCGCGCTGCGGCTGTCTGTCCGGGGCCGGAGCAGTCCCGCCCCGCGCAGCGGGGACAGGTTCTTCGCCGGCCAATAGGTCGGCCGGGCATCGCGCGACGCGCGCGAGACGGCAGCGGCCTCCTCCACCGTGCAGATGCTGGCGACATAGGAGGGATCGTTTCCGAACACCGCGCCGCGCCGCGCGAGCTTGTCATATTGCAGCGGCAAGGTGTTGCGCACACCCGCAAGGCCGAGACCGCCCTTGGCGTCGATCGACATCATCTCGTCCATGCACATCTTGCCGCGCTCGACGCACAGATTGAGGATGGCACCATAGAGGTCGGGATCGACGGAGGCGTAGTGGCGGACGGGTTCGTTCTCGCTCGGCTTTTCGAGTTCGAGATAACTGTCGCGGTTGAGAGCCGCGGATGCGGTCCTGGCCTGTGCCACCCACTGGCTGAAGGCATCATCGGATAGGCCGTGGAAGGCAAAGCGCATGCCCGAAAAGCCGGCGCCGCTATAATTGGCGGAGAAACCGCTATAGGTGCCCGGCCGGTTGATGACGGCGTGCAGCTTCGTCTCCATGCCCGGCATGGCATAGATCTGCCCGGCGAGGGCTGGAATGTAGAAGGAATTCATCACCGCCGAGGAGGTGATGCGGAAGTCGATCGGCTGGTTGACCGGCGCCGCCAGCTCGTTGACGGCAGCGATGCCGTAATCGGGATAGATGAACAGCCATTTCCAGTCGAGCGCCACGACCTCGACCCTGAGCGGCTTGTTCAACTGGGTGACGGGCTGGCCGGGTTCGATCCTGTCGATCCGGCGGTACGGGTCGAGCAAATGCGTGCCGAGCCAGGTCAGCGCGCCAAGGCATATGATGATGAGAAGCGGTGCTGCCCAGATCACCAGTTCCAGTTTCGTCGAATGATCCCAATCCGGTGCATAGGTCGCCGAGGCATTGGAGTGCCGGTAGCGCCAGGCGAAAAAGACAGTCAGCGCCATGACCGGCACGATGATGATCAGCATCAGCAAGGTCGAGACCACCAGCAGGTCGCGCTGCTGGGCCGCGACATCGCCTGCCGGCGCGAGCACGACCATATCGCAGCCGCTCAACAGCCCGGTCAGGGGAAACAGAAGCAAGGCCCCAAATCGTTTCATCAGATGCTGCCCTCGATGGACCGCCGCAACGTGGAGGGATGTTGCGGTGCGGTATCAACAAAGGGCTACTGCCGGCGGCGGCGCGCTGACATTGGACAATTTGTCCAATGCCCAGCCGGGGTGGGTCTGGCACAGTGTGCAGCGCACAATGGAATCCCTGTGATTGGGTCCCAGATATTTCATTCCACGCGGTGGCGACGGACAAGATGGCTCAGACTTCGACTGCCGAAACAAACAGCGGGCTGATCGGCTCGGACCACGGCCAGGTCAGCGCGGGCGATATCGCGGTCGGCGTGATCGTGGGCAGGACGTCGGAATTCTTCGACTTCTTCGTCTATGCGATCGCGTCCGTCATCGTGTTCCCAAAGCTGGTGTTTCCGACGCACGATCCGCTCGTCGGAACGCTCTACTCCTTCGCCATCTTCGCGCTGGCCTTCATCGCCCGTCCGTTCGGCTCGGTTCTGTTCATGGCCGTCGATCGCGCCTATGGCCGCGGGGCGAAATTGACGATCGCGCTGTTCCTGCTCGGCACCTCGACCGTCGCCATCGCGTTCCTTCCCGCCCATGGCGATATCGGCCCGCTTGCGATCTGGCTTCTGGCGCTGGCCCGCATCGGGCAAGGCGTGGCGCTCGGCGGAACCTGGGACGGACTTCCCTCGCTGCTGGCGCTGAACGCGCCTCAGAACCGGCGTGGCTTCTACGCCATGATCCCGCAACTCGGCGCGCCGATCGGCCTCATCGTGGCGAGTTCCCTCTTCGCTTTCTTCGTCGCCAACCTGTCGGCCGACGACTTCCTTGCCTGGGGCTGGCGCTATCCTTTCTTCGTCGCCTTCGCCATCAATGTCGTGGCCCTGTTTGCCAGGCTGCGCATTGTGGTGACGCCCGAATTTTCAAGATTGTACGAGAGCGGCGACCTGCAGCCGACGCGCATCAGGGATACGATCAGGGCCGAAGGCCGCAACGTCGTCATCGGCGCCTTCGCGCCGCTGGCGAGTTTCGCCCTGTTCCACATGGTGACGGTGTTTCCGCTCTCCTGGGTGTTCCTGTTCACCAATGAGGGGCCGGCGCGCTTCCTGACGATCGAGGCGGTGAGCGCTCTGTTCGGCATCGCGGCCATCGTCGCATCGGGGCCACTGGCCGATCGTGTCGGACGCCGTGCGCTGCTCGGCGGTTCGGCGATCGCCATCGCGACGTTCAGCGGCTTTGCCCCGCAGCTTCTGGATGGCGGCACCGTTGGGGAGGCCGTGTTCATGGTGCTGGGCTTCATCCTGCTGGGGCTGAGTTTCGGGCAATCGTCGGGCGTCGTCGCATCGAGCTTTTCGCGACACTATCGCTATACCGGCTCGGCGATAACCTCGGATCTCGCATGGATGTTCGGCGCCGGCTTCGCGCCGCTCGCAGCCCTGCTTTTGGCCGGCAATTTCGGCCTCATCGCGGCGGGCGCCTACCTGCTCTCGGGCGCGGCCTGCACCTTGCTTGCCTTGTGGATCGACGGGCGGCGTTCGGTCGCGGACCGTCCGACCGACTAAACTCTATAAATGGCCGGAAGGGTCAGCGAGCGTCGCCGGAGCCGCTGCCCTCCCGGTCAGCGGAACATCGAGCCGCGATCCCCGTCGAGCGCCGCGCCGTAGACGAAGCTCGCGGCGTCGGAGCAGAGGAACAGGATCGCTGCGGCAAGGTAAGGCTCGCCGAATACACCGGCGCCGTCACGCTCCTCCATGTCGAGCTGGACAGTGGCCAGACCTGCCGCCCGAAACCGGCGCCGAGGTCGGCCTGCGGGCCGAACCCGGGCATCTGCACTTCTTCGACCAGGAAGGGCGGGCGATCTGATCTGCCGCGTCCCGGCGTTCTATTCCGCCGCCAGTGCGGCGACTTCCCGCCGAAATGGCAATGCGTCGCCGATGTCAGGTTCGTCCAGCTCCCGGGCGAAGCGGTGGCCGGCATAGGTTGCCCAGGCGATCGGCCCCGGTGCTTCGGCGTCGCCAATGACCTTGACCGAACGGATGCCGTTGTCGGCCCACTCGTTTTCCCGCGCCTTGAGCTCGCGCCAAACGGCCTCGTCCTGATTGCGTGACGTGACCAGGACGACGGCATCGGCCGTCAGATCCTGTTTCGCGCCGGTGTAGACGCAGGCCGTCACGACGCCACCTGAAGCGACACTCGTGACGGTCCTGTTGAGGACGATATCGACGCCGAGTTCAGCCAGGCGGCGGTGAATGGCCCCTTGCTCCAGCGTGTTGCGGGTCCAGTCCGAGACATAAGCCGATGGCGTCACCAGGGTCACCTTCGTTCCCCGAAGCGCCATCAGCTCGGCGAGAACGCCGCCCATGTAATAGTGGTCGTCGTCGAACAGCACGACCTTGCCGGCCGGAACCTTGCCGGCCATCAGATCGTCGGGTGAGTAGACCGGCATCGCGGCGTCGATCGGCATCGGCACGACATGGGCACGAGCGACGCCGTCGCGGCGCCAAGTCGATCCGGTGGCAATGGCGACGTTCTGGAAGCCGAACGAGAGGATGTCACCGGCCGACAGCCGGCTTTCGAAATAGATGTCGACATCGGGCATCTGGCTGAGCTGATACTGCCGATAGTCGCGCACCCTGCCCCAGGCCGACAGGCCTGGAAGTTTGCTTTCGCGCGCCACGCGTCCGCCAAGCTCAGTGCCCGCTTCCGCGATGGCCACTTTATAGCCGCGCAGGCCGAGCGCACGCGCGGCCTCCAGTCCGGCAGGCCCGGCGCCGACGATCAGGACGCTGTCGCTGTCGCCTTTCGCCTGCATGCGCTCAGGATGCCAGCCTTTGCGCCATTCCTCCATGAAGGTCGGGTTCTGCGTGCAGCGCGAGATCGACATGGTCATGTCGCCGGTGATGCAGATGTTGCAGCCAATGCATTCGCGGATGTCCTCGATACGCCCCTCCTCGACCTTCCTCGGCAGGAAGGGATCGGCGATCGACGGGCGCGCGCAGCCGATGAAGTCGAGCGTGCCCGACCTGATCATCCTGACCATCACGTCGGGCGAAGTGAAGCGGCCGACGCCGACGACCGGCTTCGAGGTCAGCTTCTTGATGCCCGATACCAGGCTTTCCTGCGCCGCCTCGTCCTTGAAGCGTGACGGACCCGAGCAATCCTCCCAGGCGCCGTGCGCGAGATCCCAAAGATCGGGCAGTTCGGCATGCATCTCGATCATGTCGCGGACCTCCGAATTGGCGAAGCCGTGTTCACCGATCATCTCGTCCAGCGACAGCCTGAGCGTCAGGCCGCACGTGTCGCCGATCGCGTCGCGCCCTTCCCCGATCAGCTCGCGCATCAGCCGCGAACGGTTTTCCAGCGAGCCGCCATATTCGTCGCCGCGCTGGTTGGTGGCCGTCGACAGGAAATGCTGGATGATGCCGAAGCCATGCGCGCCATAGAGGCACACCAGGTCGAAACCCGCCTGCTTGGCGCGTTTGAAGGCATTGCGGTGCCAGCGGCGCAGGTCGCGTATATCCTCTCTGTCCATGGCGCGCGCCTGCACCGGATCATTGGTGAAGGTGCGGATCGGCAGGGCCGACGGCCCGCGCGGCACCTCCTTGGTGTAGAGGTTGGGACCGTTGATCCCGGAATAGGCGAGCTGGATGCCAGCCAGCGCCCCGTGCTCGTGCATGGCCTCGGCCATCTTGGCCAAAGCCGGAATGTCGGCGTCATCCCATAGCCGCAGTTCGATGAAGGGCGTGATCTCGGAGGTATGGTGCATCTCCGTCTGCTCGGTGAAGATCACGCCCCAGCCGCCTTCCGACTTGATGCGGCGCATCTCTGCCGCCGCCGATGGATCGCGATAGCCACCGCCATTGCAGTGCGGAACCTGATAGAAGCGGTTCTTGGCCGTCACCGGACCTATCTTCATCGGCTCGAACAGGATGTCGTAGCGTGGGTCGCGCATGTAGCTTCCTCCCTGCCGGCTCGGCACCGCCGGTGCTGCCGAGACTACTCATAAGTTCGAGCCGGCGCGGGAAAACTACGGATTTCTTCTGTGCCGATTAGGACGCGCCTAATCGCGCGCGCCGGCGCGAATTAGTCTGCGTTGAACCGGGGCTGAGCGAAATGCGACTTCAGAGCATCGGCGGCATGATGCTAGACAGCCAGAACCCGACCGAGAGACAGAAAATGGACAGCATCAGGATTCTCGAACGGCTGATCGCATTCCCCACGGTGAGCCGCGACTCGAACCTCGACTTGATCGGCTATGCGGCCGACTTGCTCGAAGCGAGCGGCGTTGCCTGCCAGATCGTCCACGGCGCGGACAGGCACAAGGCCAACCTCTTTGCCACCATTGGCCCGGCAGGCAGACCCGGTGTCATGCTGTCCGGCCACACCGACGTCGTTCCCGTGGACGGCCAGAACTGGACGCTGCCTCCCTTCGAAATGACCGAGCGTGACGGCAAGCTTTATGGGCGCGGCGCGGCGGATATGAAGGGTTTTGTGGCCTCTGCGCTCGCGACCTGCATCAAGGCCTCCAGGATGGCGCTTCGGACGCCGTTGCATCTGGCGCTCTCCTGTGACGAGGAAGTCGGCTGCCTGGGCGTGCGCGACCTGATCGAAATGCTGAGTGCGGCGCCGCAGCGCCCGCTGCTGTGCATCGTCGGGGAGCCGACCAACATGCAGGTGGCGACCGGGCACAAGGGCAAGCTTGCCGCTCGCGCCGTCTGCAGGGGACGCGAAGGCCATTCGGCGCTCGCCCCGCTGGCGCTCAACGCGATCCACCTTGGGTGCGATTTCGTGCGCGCCTTGCGTGACGAACAGGAACGGCTGGCCCGCGACGGCGCCCGCGACGGCGACTACGACATTCCCTACACGACGGTTCATGTCGGCAAGATCAATGCCGGCGTCGCGCTCAACATCGTGCCCAACCTCTGCCACGTCGATTTCGAGATCCGCAACATTGCCGCCGACGATGCCGCCAGCATTCTCGACAGGCTGCGCGCCGCCGCGGTGCGCATTGCCGGGGACGCCGCTTCGATCGCGGCAGAGGCAGCGATCGACATCGAGATCACCAACACCTATCCGGGCCTCGACACGCCGGCCGCATCGGAGGCGGTGGCTTTCGTCAAGTCGCTGACCGGTGCCAACGACACGATGAAAGTCGCGTTCGGCACGGAGGGCGGATTGTTCAGCCGCGATCTCGGCACGCCTGTAGTCGTCTGCGGGCCGGGCTCCATGGCGCAGGGCCACAAGCCCGACGAATTTGTCAGCGTCGAACAGCTGCGTCGTTGCGACGCGATGCTGGACAGATTGCTGGAACGGCTCACGGACGGCTGGCCGTGAGCCGCATGGCAGGTCTCACTTCACGATGCGCTCGGTACCGAAGACGCCCTGCTCGACGACGAAGCGGCGACAGTGGTCGATGAAGGCCTGCACCGTCAGCGTGCGATGCTCGGCGTTCGGCAGGGCAATCCCTATGGTCAGCGGCCTGAGGTCGCCCAACAAAGGCACAAAGACCAGCAATTTGCCGTCCGGCGACATGGTGTTGAGCGGCCGCATATTGGCGATGCCGTAGCCGAAGCCGTTGGCGACCATCGAGCGCATCACGGCGATGTCGCCGGTACGCTCGACGATCTTGGGCCGCAGGCCCCTGGGCTGGAAAGCCGACAGGAAATATTCTCTGCTGTAGGGCAGGTCAAGCAGCACCATCGGCTCATCGACCAGTTCCTCGGGCGTGATACCTGCCTTCGCCGCCAGGCGATGCGCGGCCGGCAGCATGACATAGGCCGGCAACTGCATCAGCGGCTCGAAAGTCATGTCTTGCGACAGCTCCAGATCGTAGGTCAGCGCGGCGTCTATTTCGCCACGTTGGAGCATCTCGAACAATTGCCCCTGGTTGCGCTCGAATTGCCTGACCCGCACATCGGGATAGGCGTCCTCGAATTTCTTGCGCAGTGCCGGCAGCACGATCTGGGCGAAAGTGAGCAGGCAGCCGATCGCCAGCGGTCCGCGCACCTTTTCGGCGATATCCCCGGCAATGTCGTGCAGCGCATCCGCGTCGTTAAGCAGACGCGCTGCTTCCTTGAGGAACAGGCGCCCGCCCGCCGTCAGCGCCAGCGCGTGCGAATGCTTGCGCACGAAAAGCTGCACGCCGAACTCGGCTTCGAGCTGAGCGATCGACGCCGAGATCGATGGCGGCGAGACATTCACCTGCTCGGCCGCCTTGGCGATCGAACCCGCTTCGCCAACGGCGACGAAATATTCGAGTTGTCTCAGCGTGAAGCGAAGCGGCATGGTGGCTATGTTGCCGGTTTGCAGCCGGCGATCAAGTCGCGGCAGCTTCTCAATATTTTATCCAGGTAGTCTTCAGCGCGGTGTACTTGTCGAGCGCGTGCAGCGACAGGTCGCGCCCGAAGCCGGACTGCTTGAAACCGCCGAAGGGAGTCATCGGGCTCAGCGCGTCGACGGTGTTCACGGAAACCGTGCCGACGCGCAGCCCTTCCGCGAGACGATGCGCCCGCGACAGGCTGTCGGTCCACAGAGATGCGGCCAGGCCGTAGACGCTGTCGTTGGCGATGCGAAGCGCCTCGTCTTCGGTGTCGAAGGCGATCACCGACAGGACCGGACCGAATATCTCGTCGCGCGCAAGCGGGTCGTCGGGCGAGACGTCGTCGAAGATCGTGGGCTGCACAAAACTGCCGCGCCCGTCGACGGTAACCCGGTCGCCGCCGGTCACTAGCCGTGCCGACTTCTTGCCGCCATCGACGAAACGCATGACGGTCGCGGCGTGGCGCGCGTCCACCATCGCACCCATCCTGGATGCAGGGTCGAGCGGATCGCCGGGCTGGGTCGCCGTCGCGCGCTGCGCCAGTTTCTCGACGAGCGTATCCTTGATGCCGCGCTCCACCAGAAGCCGGGAGTTGGCCGAGCATACCTGTCCCTGGTTGAAGAAGATGCTGAAGGCGGCCATGTCGGCTGCCGCGTCCAGATCACCGCAATCGGCGAACACCAGATTGGGGCTCTTGCCACCGGTCTCCAGCCAGACCTGCTTCATGTTCGACTGGCCGGAATATTGCAGGAACATCTTGCCGACAGCGGTCGATCCGGTGAAGGCAAGGCAATCCACGTCCATATGACGGCCAAGCGCCTGGCCGGCCGTCTCGCCGAGGCCGGGCACCACATTGAGCACGCCGGCGGGCAGCCCTGCCTCCATGGCAAGCTCGGCCAGCCTGAGCGCCGAGAAAGGCGACTGCTCGGCGGGTTTGAGCACCACCGAATTGCCCGCAGCCAGCGCGGGCGCGCATTTCCAGGTCGCCATGTCGAGCGGAAAGTTCCACGGCACGACGGCGCCCACGACCCCGAGCGGCTCGCGCCGTACCAAAGCAAGGTCGCCTCGGGCCGTCGGCGCCACCTCGTCATAGACCTTGTCTATCGCTTCGCCATACCACTGGAAGATCGCCGCCGACCCCGGCACGTCGACGGTCGCTGCGTCCTTGACCAGCTTGCCCATATCAAGAGATTCCAGCAGCGCGAGCTCCTGCAGGTTCTCGCGCAGCAATTCCGCCAGCCGCAGCAGCACCCGTTTGCGATGCTGAGGGGTCGCTCTCGACCAGACGCCGGCCTCAAAACTGCGACGTGCCGCGGCGACGGCAAGGTCGATGTCCTCTTCGCCGCAGGAAGCCACCTCAGCGAGCGTTGCTCCGGTGGCCGGATTGATGCTGGTAAATGTTCTGCCGGAACGCGCGGGCATTGCCTTGCCGTCGATGAACGCCCTGTCGCGAAAACGGATAGCCGAGGCTTTGCTGATCCAATCCTTATGACTGAGTTCGCTCATGCTGGCTCCAGATTGTCGAACTACTCATCACCGGGAACGCCGTAGCTTGGCGCACCGGACGGGTTGAGGGCGCGCGTGACATAAGCATCGAGCTGGGGCTTATAGATGTCCCACAGCATTGCCAGCTGCTCGACCGGACACCCTTCGGTCCAGTCGCAACGCAGGTCGGCGACCGGCCATGACACATCGCGTACCAGTTTCATACCGGCGGAGCGGACAGGCCCCGCCTCGCCGCCGGCCTCGAGCGCGGCTCGCATGGTGGCAATCAGCCGGTCTCCGAGATCGCCCTCGGAGGCGAGAAAGGCGTCCACCATGGCTTTCGGAACCCTATCGCTGGCAAGCAGGTTGCCGCCGCAGGCGACGTCCTCGCCGCGTGCCTCGCTCCAGATGCCAAGCGCTTTCGGTCCCGAATGGATCGCGCTGCCGCCGGCCTTGTCGACCGCCAGGACCTGCCGGTATTCGCTGAAAGCAGCCGTGCGCTTCAGGATCGCGACGGCTTCGGCGGCGGAGGCGCCTCGCGCCATCAGCTCCAGCGCCCGTGGCCCGAGCGTCGGGTCCGTGACATTCTGGCTGGCAACGGCGCCGACGCCGGCCTGTGCATAGGCGCAGCGGGCCGCGACCGCGGGGGATGACGAGGACACCGCCACTCCGAACATGCCGGTGCGCCGGCACCGTGCGACGATGGAGAAGGTCATGGCGCTCAGTCCGGAATTACGGCCGTGCCGTCGATCTCGACCAGCCATTCCGGCCTTGCCAGGGCCGACACGACAAGGCCGGTCGAAACCGGATAGACGCCCTTGATGTATTCGCCCATCGTCCGGTAGACGGCTTCGCGATGGCGGACATCGGTGATGTAGACCACCACCTTCACCAGATGCTCCATGGTGCCGCCGCATTCCTCGATGAGCTGCTTGATGTTCTGCATCACCTTGTGGGTCTGCTCGACCGGATCGTGGCTGGCGATATTCTTGGCGGTGTCGAGATCCTGCGGGCACTGCCCGCGCAGATAGATCGTCCGGCCACCCCGTGTGACGACCGCCTGGCACAGATCGTTGTCGAGCTTCTGCTCGGGATAAGTGTCCTTCGTATTGAAGGTGCGAATTCGGGTATGCTTCATCTTGATCTCCATCAGGTCGGGCTCGCGGCCGTCGCCAGCTTTGGTCAGGCGTCCACGGTCTCGCGCTTAGCGGCGTGATAAGCGAGATATTTGCGCTGCGTCGAAATACGGTCGGCCACGTGCTTGGCATCGTGCCACACGCCCCAGATGAAGCTCGATCCCCTGCGCGACTGCCAGGGGAGGCCCAGGAAATAGATCCCTGGCTCGGTCGAGACGCCGCGCTGATGCCTCGGCCGGCCCTGCTCGTCAAAGGCATCGACCTTCAGCCAGCTGTAATCGACGGCAAAGCCCGTCGCCCAGATGATCGAACTTATCCCGGCTTCGGTCAGATCGAGCTCGAGGATCGGATTGGTCACGCAGTCCGGGTCAGGACCGATCCGGCGGGCAGCGGGTTCTTCGGGAAGGTCGAGACCGTTGCGCGCGACATAGGCGTCGGCCTCGTCCAGCAATGCCATCAGATTGGCATCACCGCGGGCAATGTTTTTGGCAAGATCGGGCGCGAAGGTCATGGCACCGTCCTGGTACGCCCTCGTCATGCCAACGAGCGTAAGCCCCTGCGCCGCCAGACGGCGAAAATCGATCGTTTCTCCGCCCCGCGCACCGCTCACCGCGATCGTGACATGCTCCGTGCCGGGTCCCGGAGTTTCGAGGTCCCATTTGCCGAGAACGCCCAGCCACCAGCAGAAGTCGCGGCCGCGATAGGCGCGCGGCGGGCGGTCGTGCGCGCCTACCGAGAGATAGACGCGTTTGCCAGCGCGCTGGAGTTCGTCCGCAATCTGGACGCCCGAGGATCCCGCGCCGACCACCAGCACCGCGCCTCTCGGCAACTGCGCGGGATTGCGGTAGGCGCTGGAGTGGATTTGCAGGATGCCGGCATCGGCAGGAACGACGGGCGGGATGACCGGGACCTGGAAAGGGCCAGTCGCCGCGACAACGCTGTTGGCCTCGATCATGCCATCGGACGTCTCGACACGGAATCCGGGCCGCCCGATGTTTCTTCGCACAAGCCTGACCTCGACACCGCAGCGGACCGGCGCATTGATCTGCTTTGCGTAAGCGACAAAATAGTCGGCGACCTCTTCCTTGGAGGGAAAGCCATCGGGGCCTGTCACAGGAAATTCCATGCCCGGGAAGCGGTCGTGCCAGGCCGGGCCATTGGCAACCAGGGAGTCCCACCGCTGCGAGCGCCAGCGCTCGGCGATGCGGCCGCGTTCGAGAACGAGATGCGGCACCCCGCATTTGCCCAGGTGCTCGCTCATGGCCACCCCAGCCTGGCCGCCGCCGACGACAAGCGTGTCTATCGTCTCAACCGACATGCCCAGTCCTTTTCTGACCATCCGACAGCTCCCGCCGCACGCGATGAAACCGATTTCCGGCGGCCGGCAACGCAGCCCCGGGAGATCCATTTCTCCGTGTTCCGGACAGGCCGTGCGCCATCCGGTCGCCTCCCCATTGGCGCTCACAAGTAACAGCACGCGCCGGTGGGCGCCCATAACGAATCTCCGAAGTCACGCGTAACCATTTCCGAATTTCTCGTGCCGATGGACGCATCTACAGTTTCAGCGGCCGGATCCGCAGCGCCGCATGAGCTGGCCGCGAAGCCGGGCACGTGTCGGCACGGAATTGTTGCGGAACAGAACGCAGCCTCGCAGCGGTCCGTTCGGCAATGCCACGAGCCGGCATTCTCGAGGGGCTGGCATGAAGACTGAGAGCTATGATTACATTGTCGTCGGCGCCGGTTCGGCCGGATGCGTGGTGGCCAATCGGCTGAGCACCGATCCGGCGGTCAGGGTGTGCCTGGTAGAGGCAGGCGGCAGCGACAACAGCCTGCGGGTAAGGATTCCGGCGGGCATTCTGTCGCTCTATGGCAACCCGAACTACGACTATTGTTTCGTCGGCGTGCCGCAGCCCCGTCTCAACAACCGCCGCATTCCGGTCAACCGGGGCAAGGCGCTGGGCGGATCGAGTTCGATCAACTCGATGGTCTATATTCGCGGTGCCGCGCAGGACTATGACGAGTGGGCCGGGCTCGGCTGCACCGGCTGGGCTTACAGCGACGTGCTGCCGGTGTTCAAGAAGCTGGAGCGCAACCTCATCGCCCAGGACCCACGCTATCACGGCACGGACGGCGAGCTCATGGTCGACAATCCGCGCGATCCGAACGTGCTTTCCGCCATGTTCGTCAAGGCCGGGGAAAATGTCGGCCTGCCCGCCAACGAAGACTTCAATGCCGAGAGCCAGTTCGGCCTCGGCATCTACAACGTCACCCAGAACCGGGGCCAGCGCTTCAGCAGCTTTACCGCCTTCATGCGTCCGGTGCTCCAGCGCGGGAACCTGACGCTGCTCAGTGCATGCGAGGTAGTCGACCTTGTCGTCGCCGAAAGGCGTGCCACCGGCCTGCGGGTGCGCCACGACGGCGAGCAAAAAATACTCGCGGCCAGCCGCGAGATCGTGCTCTGTGCCGGGGCCATCAACTCGCCCACGATCCTGATGGCATCCGGCATCGGCCCCGCGGACGAGCTGCGGCAGATCGGCATCACTCCGATTCTCGATCTGCCTGGTGTCGGCAAGAACCTGCAGGACCATGTCGACGGCATGGTCACCGTGCGCTCCAGGAGCACCAGGACGCTCGGCCTGTCGTTTGCCAACCTGCCCCGCATTGCGGCAGCGCCTTTCCAGTATTTCGCGCGCCGCAAGGGAATCCTCACCACCAACTATGTCGAAGCCGGTGGCTTTGCCAAAACCAGGCACGCGAACGGCCTGCCCGATGTTCAGTTCCACTTCGTGCCGGGCTATCGCAGCCATCGCGGCAGGCTCATCGAATATGGCCACGGCTACGCCATTCACACCTGCGTTCTCAGGCCGAAAAGCGTTGGCGAGATCAGATTGTCACGGGACAGTTCTCGCCGTGACGTTCTCATCGACCACCGCTTCTTCGCGGACGAGGACGACGCCATGGTGCTTGTCGAAGGCATCAAGATCGCGCGCAGGATTCTCGCCGCGCCGGAGTTCGATAACATCCGTGGCAAGGAGATGCTTCCCGGCAAGGATGTTCGAAGCGACGACGAGATCCTGGCCTATCTGCGCGCCGAAGCTCTGACCGTCTACCACCCTGTCGGAACCTGCAAGATGGGGACGGACGCGATGGCGGTCGTTGATCCGGCGACGCTGAAAGTGCGAGGCGTGGACGGTCTCCGGGTCGCCGATGCGTCAGTCATGCCGAAGCTGATCGGCGGCAACACAAACGCGCCAAGCATGATGATCGGACAGAAGTGCTCGGAGATGATCCTGGGCTAGGCGTATCGCGGCGAAAGGTAAGGACCCGCTCCGCCTTTCAACATCGTAGGCAGTTCAGCGTTGGCAACGCCGACCTGCCGACGACCCTTTGTGTTTCCTCGAGATTGCTCTCAATGATCCTCATCGATCTCGTCGTGCAAGAGGCCGAGGATGCGGCGCTTGAGGGCGATGAACTCGGGTTCGAGGATCACATCCATCGAACGCGGCCTTGGGATGTCGACCTTGATCTCGGCCTTGATCTTGCCGGGCCGGGCCGTCATCACCAAGACGCGATCGCCCAGGACCAGCGCCTCGTCTATATCGTGAGTAACGAACAGCACCGTCTTTTGCTGCCGCTCCCAGACGCGCAAAAGCAGTTTCTGCATGGTGCCGCGCGTCTGGCTGTCGAGGGCGCCGAACGGCTCATCCATCAACAGAACGGCCGGATCGTTGGCAAGGGCGCGCGCGATCGCCACGCGCTGCTTCATGCCGCCGGAAAGCTGGGCGGGGTAGTGGTCGGCAAACGGCGCGAGGCCGACTTCGTCGAGATACTGGTCGACGATCTGCTTGCGCCGCCCCGCCGGCAGGCCCTTGCGCTTGGGTCCATACTCGATGTTGGCGCGCACGGTGAGCCAGGGAAACAAGGTGTAGCTCTGGAACACCATGCCTCTGTCTGGACCCGGTTCGATCACTTCCCTGCCATCGACCTTGATGCTGCCTGAAGTCGCGTCGTTGAGGCCGGCCGCAAGGTAGAGCAGGCTCGATTTGCCGCATCCCGAAGGGCCGACGATGACGCAGAATTCGTTCTTGGCCACCTTCAGCGACACATCGTCCAGCGCCAGCACGCCGTTGGCGTCGCCGTAACGCAATGTCAGGTCCTCAACGGCCATCGTCGTGCCGGTCGAGCGCGGATCGCCGGTCGTCGCGGCCGTGCCGGCCAGATCGTTCGCCTTTATGGTCTCGCTCATTGCTACCCTTGATCCGACTGCGGTTTGCGAGCTTGCGTTCAAGATCAGGATGCCCATGGCGCGACCCTGGCCCGGATGATGCGGAACGCCGTGTCGGTGATAAGGCCCAGAAGCCCGATCGCGGCGATTGCCATGAAGATCACATCGACCTGGAAGCCTCGCATCGCCTTCAGGCTGATATAGCCGAGGCCGCTCGACGCGGCGACGAGTTCGGCCACGACCAGATAGGTCCAGGCCCAGCCCATGGTGACGCGAAGCGTGTCGAGGATGGCTGGAAGCGCGGCCGGGAAAATGACGTGCCACACCGCTTCGCTCCGCTTGGTGCCCAAAGTGTAGGAGGCGTTGACCAGGTCCCTGGAGACGCTGCGCGCACAGTCCGAAATCATCACGAGCTGCTGGAAGAAGGTGCCGAAGAAGATGACCGCTATGCGCTGTTCGATACCGATGCCGATCCAAAGGATGAACAGGGGCACGAAGGAGGTCACAGGGAGGTAGCGGATGAAGTTGACCAAGGGCTCCAGCGGCGCCTGCACCACCCGATAGGTCCCCATCCACAGCCCCAGCGGCACCGAGATCAGCGAGGAGACGATGAAGCCCAGGATCACCACCTTGGCGCTGGTGAAAGTGTGGTAAAAAAGGCTGCCGTCCTGGGACATGCGATAGGTCGTCTGCAGCACGGTTCCGGGCGTCGGCAGGAACATGTTCGGCACGACGCGGCCATAGGACAGCAGCGCCCAGCCGCCGATCACGACCACCCACATCGCCAGCGCGAGTGTCGTTGCCGTGCTGGCGGGAATGTTGGCGAATGGGGTCGTCAGGCGTGTCCACGCCGTCCGCCTCTGTGCCATGGCATGGCCTCCGTTGATTTTCTGAAGCGAGAAGGCTCCGGCCCGTCGGGAAATCGGGGTCGGCCCAAGCGGACCGACCCCGGTTTCTCGAAGGCTCATTGTTCCCTGATGAAGTCGGTATCGAGGATGGTTTTCGCGTCGATCGTCATCTTGAGCTTGCCTGCCTTGCCCCAGATGTCCTGCGCGAAATTCACCAGCTCGGACGCCTCGCTCTTTTCCGGCATACCGAAGAATTCCAGGTTGCGATCGCGATCGTAATAGCGCACGCCCTTGGCGCCGGCGGCGAAATCCTCGGGCTTTTCGAGATAACCGCCAATGCCCTTGGCCATGATCTCATAGGCCTTTTCCGGATTGGTCTTGATGTATTCCACCGCTTTGTAATAGCCCTTAACGAGGGCCTTTACGTCCTCGGGATGCTTTTCGACCAGATCGCATTTGAGGGCGATCACGTCGACGATCAAGCCAGGGGTGGTCGTGGAATCGATCAGCACCTTGCCCTTGCCGCCCTTGCGGACTTCGGTGAGGTGCGGCTCCCATGTCACGGCGGCGGGAACCTGGCCGGCGATGAAGGCAGTCGCCGCGTCATCGGCGGTCATGTTGGTGATGGTGACGTCATCCTCGGTCATGCCTTCCTTTTTCAGGAGCACGTTGAACCAGAATTCGGAAACGGAGCCCTCGTTCAAGGCCACCTGCTGGCCCTTCAGATCCTTGAGCGACTTGATATCGGGCTGCGTGACGACGCCATCACCGCCGTGGCTGTCGTCGAGCGCAAGGACGTATTTGAAGCAGAGATCGTCCGAGCGGTACTTCATCAGCTCGTCTACGGTGGAGGCGGCGCCATCGAGATCGCCGCCGGCGACCGCAGCCATGTAAAGCGCTGATTCTTCTATGACCTTCAGGTCGACGTCGACGCCGGCCTCCTTGAAGTAACCGAGGTCGCGGGCAAGAAACAGCGGCCCGTAACCTACCCAGGTCGTCATGCCGAGACGGATGGCGCCCGCATTGGCGGGAGCTGCAAGCCCCAGGCCCAGCAGGCCTGCGCCGACCGCGCTCATCAGGCAGTTTCGAAATGTCTTCATTGTCGTGGTTCCCCTATGGCTGTTGCCGGCATCGGCCTCATTCTCGCGGCCTATGCCGGTTGCGTTTCGGCAGCCGCTCTTGTTTGGGCGTCGCCTCCCAGCGAGCCTTGCGTGTTCTAAGGTTTGCAACAGAGCATCCGGGCCGGATCGCAAAAAGAAGTCTTTTTCTGCCCATTGCTTCGTCGAAACCGAAGCGGCTCGATAGCCGATCGGCGGCCTGGCTCTGGACCTGGCTGGCCATTTTCCGCAGGGCCGCCGACAGAAGCGGCCTCAATGCCACGGCGCTCGAAAAGACGAGAGTCCCGTGCGCGAACCCCTCCTGCGGGGCATAGGAACCGACGAGGGCGGCCGACGTTTTCGCCAGATGAACGAAGCTGCCCGCACGAGATTGGAGAGCCTGCCGAAACGCAGGCTCATCGGACTGGAGCCAAGGTGGAACTGAACGGCGGATGTCTTTGCGGCCGGATTCGCTTCAACGTCACAAGCGAACCGAGAGTGCACTATTGCCATTGCGATATGTGCCGGCGCGCGACCGGCAGTGCATTTGCGGTCCTGGCGTGGGTGCCTTCGCCAGACCTGACCTGGATCGACGCCACTCCCGCCTATCGCCGATCTTCGCCAATCGCCCAAAGGGGGTTCTGTCCCGCCTGCGGATCGCCGCTCAGCCTTGCCTATGACGTCTCGCCCGGGGAAATCGCGCTGCATGTCGGCACATTCGACGATCCAGCGCGGCTGGAGCCTCGCTACAACTACGGATCAGGGCAGCGGCTCGGCTGGGTCTGCTGCGGCGTGGACTTGCCGCACCGCGAAACCGAGGAACGCTGGTAGCGCATGAAGGCGATGCGGCTCGCTGGCCGAAAGGACGGAGATCGATGTGATGAGTATTTTCTATCGGGCGGCCAAGATTGCGGAGCAGGCGCATGCATCGCAGCATGACAAGACAGGAGGCCCCTATATCGATCATTGCCGTCGAGTGGCCGACGCCGTCGAAACGATAGATCAGAAAGTCGTCGCCTATCTGCACGATGTCCTGGAAAAAAGCGAAGGCTGGAGCCGGGCCAAGCTCGAAGAGGCGGGCTTTGGACCGACGATCGCCGCCGCGGTCGACGCCATGACACGCAGAGAAGGCGAGGACTATTTCGCATTCGTACGCCGGGCCGCCTCGAACCCCTTGGCGCTGCCGGTAAAACGGGCGGATCTGGCCGATAATATCTGGCAATCAAAGCAGATCGGAGCATCCACGGCCAAGTATGAAGAAGCGTTGCGCATTCTTGACGACGAGTTCACCAAGTGAGTGCCGGGATGCTGGCGGCAATCGCGTCCTGGTATGCGACAAGCGCCACTGGACGATGCCTGTAGTCGCGCGATGCCAAAATACATGGATTACGGGAACCAACCCGTTTGGTAATTTTCGTACCAACGTTTTTAGTGACACGCTGGGTGGGTGGTTTTATGAATCCGATGATCGATCCGCGTCCGGCATGCCCTCTGATGCGCAATGCCTGGCTGCCTTCGGATCGCTTCGAGACCAAGGTGACGCCCATGCGGGAATTGCCGAAAGACATTGACGCCGATGTGGTGATCGAAATCAGTAGATTGCTGGACGACAGCGCGCTTTTCGTGCCTGTCCGCGTTCATGAACTCACAGCAAGGGTAAGGCAGAAAGTGAAGACGGGATTGCCGGATCGTTCGATCGAAGAGTTGATCGTGGAAATGGCTTCCTTGCGTCGGTTGGCCATGGCCTTTGAACTGCCCGGATCGGAAAATGTGGTGCAAATTCCACAGCGACTCCTACGCTGACCGCATCAAGGTCACGCGCTCCAACCGGCGGTCAGGACAAGCGATGCCTCGAACACCTGGGCGCCCGCCTCATTGCGCACTTTGCCGGTATGTTGACCAGGTCGCGATCCGGCATTTCATCGCGAGCGACTTCCTGCGAAATGCGAATGGCTTCTGCCCTCGCCTGTTCTCGCGATTCAAATGGCTGCCGTCGTCGTTGGGTGCGGGGCCATGACCGTTATAGAGATCGAAATGACACCGTTTCATTTTCGGGGCAGCCTTGGACACCTCTAGCGTGCTAATAGCTAGCGACACTGGTGGTTCCCGCTCCGGCGCTTGCGCCAGAATACGCGCAGGCTGCCGATGATAGGGTCCGCCATCTTCCGAAGGCCTAAGGTCCGGCTGCTATCCTTGCGTCCAGGACATCTGGCGATCGGCGTTTCAACCCCGATCGCCTTGAGGCCATGATGTTAGAGTCCCTCTATCTGCAACTCGGCCAGCACGACACTCTTTCGGACGTCGAGAAGGTCTTGCTGGCCGAAACGGTTGTTTTCGGACGCGAGTTCGAAAAGGGGCAAGATGTGGTCAAAGCGGGGTCCCGGCCAACCTATAGCACCATGCTGCTGGATGGCCTGGCGGCACGCTACAAGGTGCTCGAGGACGGCGGCCGGCAGTTCACGTCCTTGCAGGTGCCCGGCGACTTCGTCGATCTCCACGCCTTTTTGCTCAAGACCATGGATCACGGTATCGTCGCGCTGTCGCCTTGCCGGGTGATGTACGCGGACCACAACAAGCTGAAAGCCATTACGGAACAGGCCCCTCACCTGACCCGGCTGTTGTGGCTCGATACGCTGGTCGATGGGGCCATACATCGCGAATGGATCGTGGCAATGGGCCGCCGCTCCAGGACCTCGCATCTGGCCCATCTCATCTGCGAACTGTTCGTACGTCTGCAGGCGGTGAAACGCACCAGCGGCATGAGTTTCCATCTACCGTTGTCACAGACTGAAATGGCCGACGTGCTTGGGTTGTCGGTCGTGCACATGAACCGGGTGATCGGAGGCTTGAAGAAGATCAAGGTAATCACCTGGACGAACCATATGGTCACCATTTTGGACTGGGACCAGCTTGCCAGGCTTGCCGAGTTCGACCCTACCTATCTGAGCATCAACAACGAACCGAGATGAGCAGCCTTAAACTCAGTTATGAGGCGGATTGCTCCACCACAACTCAAGCGGCCCGCGTTACGAGCGGGCCTTGTCATTCCCTACGGGTGGATAGCGCCTGATTTGGCGGAAAGCCGGTCCAGCAGCTTGCGCGATTCCTCGATTACGCGCCGCGTGTCTTCAATATTCGAGCGAAGATCGGCAATCTGTGCCGCCGCCCTCCGTTGATATAGGCGCGCACTTTCATTGAGGAAGTAGTCAGGTTCCCACGGGTCCATCGCGATCAGGTCCGTTGCGCACCAGTTCGAACGTTACCTTCACCATAACGAGGGGTTTGCTAGCACCAGCACGGACATGCAGGGCAACCTCTCGGAAATTGCCTTCAGGCATCTGGTCCTTTGCTATTTCGAGCAACGCCTTTGCCGCCTCATCCTCAGCTGCCTCCAAGCTCGGAAGCTCGGTTCCTTCAGTGTCCGGGTAGGAGGTTCCGTTGTCGACTAGATCAAAATAATAGCGCGCCATCATCGGTAACAAGGCGGCGCGACCTTTGTTCCTCTCGACTTATCGCGAGTGCCGGGTAACGCATGCTTTGAATCCTCAGTATAGGTTACGCCGCCGATAACAGCGTGAGGATCAGTTTCACTACCGGGCTTCCTGCGCATACAATCCGATAACTACCGAGCTGCGGTCACGCGCCAGACCGTGTTTCCGACATCGTCCGCAATCAACAGCGCGCCCGCCTTGTCGACGGCAACGCCCACGGGCCGCCCAGGTGCCTTGTTGTCATTGTCAAGGAAACCGGTGACGACGTCCTGAGGCTTACCGTCGGGATGACCTCCATTGAACGGTATGAAAACGACCTTATAGCCGTTGAAACGCTTGCGGTTCCAGCTGCCATGTTCGCCGACAAAGGCGCCATTGCGATAGGATTCAGGTAGGTTGGTGCCAGTGTAAAATGCCAGTCCCAGGGGCGCGACATGGGAACTTAGTGCATAGTCCGGAGGGATCGCCTTGGCGACCAGGTCCGGCCGCCGCGGCATCGCCCGCGGATCGACATGCTGGCCATAGTAGCTGTAGGGCCAGCCATAAAACGCGCCGTCCTTGACCGAGGTCATGTAGTCGGGAACCAGATTGGGGCCGAGTTCGTCGCGCTCGTTGATGACGGCCCACAGCGCTCCGCTCTGCGGCTCCCAGCTCAAGCCGTTGGGATTGCGCAGCCCGCTTGCGAAAATGCGCGAACGGCCTGTCGCCCTGTCGACCTCCCAGATCGCGGCGCGATCCTTTTCCGCCTGGACGCCGTTCTCGGTGACGTTGCTGTTGGAGCCGACACCGACATAAAGCAGCGATCCGTCCGGACTGGCGACGAGAGACTTGGTCCAGTGATGATCGATCGGGCCGCCGGGCAGCGGCGTCAGCGCGGTGCCTGGCGCGGTGATCTTGGTCTCGCCGGACGTGTAGGGATAACGCACGATCGCATCCGTGTTGGCGACGTAGAGATCGTTGCCGACCAGGGCCACGCCGAAGGGCGAATTCAGGTGATCGAGGAATACATCCTGCACGTCGGGCACGCCGTCGCCGTTCGTATCACGCAACAGCGTGATGCGGTTGCTTCCCTCGGTGCCGCCGCCCGACGTCGCCATGGACTCGATCCAGCCCATGATCAGGTCCTTCGGACGCTTGATTGCGGCGCCGGGCGGCGCCACTGACTCGACCACGAGAACGTCACCGTTCGGCAAGGTGTAGAGCGAGCGTGGATGCTTCAATCCCTTGGCGAATGCCTGGATCTGCAAACCCTTCGCGACCGTTGGTTTCTCGTCCTGCTTCCAGCCGACGACCGAAGCGACATGCATGGGCGGAACAAGATATTGCGTTGGTTCAGGCAGTGTCGGATTTGGCCCGACCTGGCCGCTTGGGTCTGGGTCGTCGTTGCTGCAGGCGGGCAATGCCAAAAGCGATCCGCACAACAGACCGAACCCAAGGGCACGCCGGATGTGAGTGTTCGAAACCCGTAGGGCGTTCATTCGAGCACCTCGACGCGGGTGCGGCCGGTGCTCCATTCCAGCAACCACACGAGAACCAAGACGATCACGGCCGCCGCGGAGAGGATGAGCCCTGTCGGCACGACCGACGTCCAGGCGTCACGGCTGTGCACCAGCGCGTTGAAGAACGACAGCACAAGCACCACCAGGCCGCAGAGCAGATAGGCTCCGTGCGTACGGAGAATTCGACGGGTGAAGAGATCGAAAAGCGCCGCAAGCACCGCAAGAGCGCCCATCACGAGGCCGGCAAACAGCAGCCATGCGGAAAAATCGGCCCACATCATCTCCGCCGTTCGCCAATAGGTGAGGTCGGTCAGCAGCGTGCCGATGAAACAGGCATTGGCGACCGCCATCGGTGTCCGATGGATCGGACGGCCGACGACCACCGGTATCGATCGCGAATTGGCCACGGATCTTCTCCGCCCCTGCTCCAGATGGCATCTGGGCTTCAAACAAACCTGAAGTTGAGATGTTCCGGGAACTGTTTGCGTTCAAGGACTTGTGATTGCCCTGACCAATGCCGATCGCTGTCGCCGGTGAATGGCGCGAAGCGCGGTGTGCTCCGGGAATTCAAGTTCGCAATGTCCGCAGCGCGAGTAACATTGCCGGGCAAGCGGTGGGACGCCAGTTCCATTCCGTGTGGGAGATGAGCAGGGCCCGTATCGCCTCCCGCCAGTGAGATTAGGTTCGGCTTCGTACGTTTCTTACCGAGCCTTGGCCCTTTATTGTCAGTCATTGGCAGATGACTAGATTAACCAGGCGGCATCCCCAAATCATGCCGCAGTGGCCGATGCGGGCTTAGGCAATGTGCCGTCACCGGCATCGTCGCGTCGGCCACTTCCGCGATCCTCGCCCAGCAATGCCGGCATGATGGCGGTCAGCTGGGCGGGCGGTCCTGCCTCGAAGGGTTCTTTGAACCGAGGTCCCCGACCAGCCGACGGTATTGCAGTTCGGGAGGGCCGTAAGATTCCCGTGCCAGCGCCACGAGACCTTTCCGATCCCGGATCGTGATTTCGCCGCGGCGGGCACGGATGTAGCCATGGCTCTCGATTGTCTGAAGCCCCACGGTAACCCCGGGGCGCCTGACGCCCAGCATGACGGAAAGGAATTCGTGGGTTATCATAAGCCTGTCGCCAACGGTCCGGTCGCTGCACATCAGAAGCCATCTCGCCAGCCTGACCTCCAGGCTGTGCCGCGCGTTGATCGACGCCGTGTAGCTGGTCTGGACGTGGAGATACTGCACGTAGCGCAACAGGAAGGGCCGCAAGGTAGGGCTCTCTGCCAAGGCTTCGACGAACGGCGCGGCGCTCATCCGTATCGCTTCGCTCGTCGACTGGATGTAACAATCGAAGCTTGCCAGATCGTCGCCCATGATCAGCGCCGAACCGGTCATACCTTCGAAGCCGATTATTCCCACCTCCGATTCAGCCGTTCCCGCAGTCTTGGCGACGACCGATGCGATGCCACTCTCCAGGAAATAGACAGCTTCGATCTTTTGGCCTTCGATCTCCAACGGCGAGCGCAACTCCAGAAAAACACTTTCGAGATGCGGCCGCAGCCGCTCGAAATCGGCCACGCTCATTCGGCGCAACAACTCGCTCTTGGCCTGCAGAATCTTGGGATCCACGAGACGCTCTCCACTTGGGCAAGAGCACTGGGATCTCTCGGCCGGCCGCGCCCCTCGAACGAGGGGACGGTGGCAAAACATAAACTGTCCCACCCGGCCAGCACTAGGCAGGCGGCCGCGTCGGTATGAAACCGACAATAGCTGCTGTGGACAAATCGCAAGTTTTGTCGACTATCCATCCTTCGCCAGAAGACGAGCTTCCCTGAGGATCGAAGAGCGGTCGAACCCTACAAGCAACACTATGTCACGTATCTGCTGTTCCGTAGCGCCCGATTCCCGGGCAAGTGTACGCACGGCTTCGGCCGCCAGACCGGGGCGCTCAGGGTCTTTTGTCATGACATCCTAGCCTCACGCTGGGGCAGGAGTGCGATGGTCGCTCCCAAGCGTCAACGCCCGGATCGTGCTGCTGACGACCTCTTTGTGTACGCCTTCGTACCGAACTTGGCGAATCAATTCGAAACACGCCGGCTCGGGTGATTCCGGCGCGCCTTGTTTTGTACTCGCCCAAAAGTCCTTGCAGATCATGGCTATGGCGCGTTCGGAACGCCGTGCCTGTTTGCCGCGTTTGAGCTTGGATCGCTTTCCATGCAGAGGTGAAACCCCATGTTCGATTGGCTGAAGCGCGGCGCGCCAGAACCGCGCAAGGGCATGCCCAGCCCCCGCCTGGACGAACAGGCTTTCAAGCGTCGCTATGGCGAACAGTTCAATGATCCGGCGTTCGAGCCCCTGGCCGCCGACATCGAGCGGATAACGGAGGTCGCCTGGCAGGCCTACAGGGATTCCAGGAAGAGCCCGCGGACCCGAAAGGCGGGCCGTGGCTTCGCCGATCCCGATTACGATCTGGCGGTCGATTGGCTCAAGGCCAGACAAGCAATCGAGCGCGCAAAGCGCATGAACGAGCTGGGCAAACGACGCCGCGTCCTGATCGTGAACGGATCGCCGCGCAGCGAGCACACCTGCCCCGGCGAGATGTCCAAATCCTATCGTTTTGTCGAAATCGCCCGGAAGATTTTCAAGGCCGGCGGCGCGGAAGTCGAGATCCTGGATTTGTCCCGGCTGGCCGCCGAATACGGCCGCAAAATCTATCCCTGCAAGGCCTGCTTCTCCACCGCTGCCGCGCTTTGTCACTGGCCTTGCTCCTGCTATCCAAATCATTCGCTCGGCCAGACGCAGGACTGGATGAACGAGATCTATCCAATGTGGGTTGCCGCCCATGCGGTGATGATCATAACGCCTGTCCACTGGTATCAGGCCACCTCGCCGCTGAAGCTGATGATGGACCGTCTGGTATGCGCCGATGGCGGCAATCCCGATCCTAGTTCCACGCACGGCAAGGAGGCGCGGGAGGCGAAGGCGCTGGAACTCGAGGGATGGGACTATCCCCGGCACCTTGCCGGCCGGCTCTTCTCGGTAATCGTGCACGGCGATACCGAGGGAGCCGAAAACGTCCGGCGCTCTTTATCGGATTGGCTGAAATCGATCGAAATGGTCCCGGCGGGGCCGAAGGCCGAACTCGACCGCTACACCGGTTATTGGAAGCCATACGCTACCAGCCACAACGAGCTCGACGACGACATGGACCTGCAGGAAGAAGTCCGAAACGCGGCGCGTACGCTTCTGGCCGCTGCGGTCGCTCGCAAGGAGGGCACTTTCGTCGCCGCTGGACAGTCGCTGACCGATCCTCGGCAAAAATGATGTTCGACGGCTTTAGCCTGGAGATCGTCAAGCTTGCGGATGCGACATTGCGCGTGCGCCATGGTGGGGCTGGCCCGCCAGTGTTGCTCCTGCATGGGCACCCGCGAACCCACACCACATGGCATCGCGTCGCGCCGATCCTGGCAAGACATCACACCGTCATTTGCCCGGACCTGCCGGGGTTCGGGCAATCGTCCGTCCCGGCCGATGCCTGGGAAAGCGCGGGATCTTCAAAGCGGGCAAAGGCCGGCATTTGCGTGGCTCTCATGCACAGGCTTGGTTTTGATCGTTTCGCCGCCGCCGGGCATGACCGTGGCGCCCTTACCGCGTTCAGGATGGCGATGGATCATCCTGCCAGTATTTCGCACCTTGTCGAAATCGATGGCATTCCGGTCCTTGAGCATCTGGAGCGTTGCGACAGCCGCTTTGCGACAGAGTGGTGGCATTGGTTCTTCTTTGCCCAGCCAGACAAGCCGGAGCGCGCCATCAATGTCGATCCGCAGGCCTGGTATGGCGGATCGGCCGAGGCGATGGGCAGAGAAAACTTCGAGGACTATCAGGCGGCGATCAGCAGTCCGCATGTCGTGCATGGCATGCTGGAAGACTACCGGGCCGGGCTCACGATCGATCGCCGGCACGATGCGGAGGATCGCGCCCGAGGGCTCCGGGTCGAATGCCCAACGCTTGTCCTGTGGTCGCTGCGCGACGATCTTGAACGGCTCTATGGTGATGTGCTGGCGATCTGGCGCCCATGGGCCCGGCACCTGCAAGGCCGGGGCATCGACAGCGGTCACCATGTCGCCGAAGAAGCTCCGGAGCTGTTGGCAAAGGCGATTCTGGACTTCCTTGCTTGAACGGCTGGTTTGGTCTTGCGGGATGACACGCAGCGTTCATTCCCCCGGGAACAAATCTCGCTTTGGAAAATTGTGACGCCCAGGAGAATACCGGAAGCTCCGGACCGGAAATATCGCCTTGCGACGGAGTTCTCATCGAGCAGGGGCTCTCCATACGGTTTGACAAGGCCGGCTAGACGGCGCCAGGAGCGATCGCGCCCAAGGCAAGGATGTTACCGCTTGCCGGGACAGGGGGCCAGCATTGAACGCACCAAATAGGCTTGGGCCAAGGAGGTGTAAGATCGATCCCAATCTGTGGTTCGCCTTTCTCGGCACCGTGATCCTGTTGCAGATGCCGCCTGGGCCCGACAGCATGCTGGTCATGGCACGTGGCATCGGGCAAGGCCGTGGCGTGGCGTTGTTCACGGTCGTGGGAATGACATTGGGCGCAGGCATGGTGCAACTGCCGCTGATCGCCCTGGGTGTCTCCTCGCTCTTGCGTGCATCGCCATTGGCATTTGACGCGCTCCGTTGGGCTGGAGCAGCCTATCTTGTCTGGTTGGGCATAAGTTTGCTCTCGGACACGAAAAGCGATCTGGATCTCGATTGCGTCAAGCGCGTCGGGCCGCTCGCCGCGATACGGGAAGGTATGATAGCCAACCTCATCAATCCTTGGCCCATGACTTTCATGATCGCTTTCCTGCCTCAGTTCGTCGATCCGAACCGTGGCTCTGTCTGGTTCCAGATGCTGATGCTCGGCGCGACCCAGAAACTGACTGGCGTCTTGGTCCTGGGGACCTATGCGGTTGCTTCTGGTGTGCTCGGCGAATGGGTCATGCGTCGACCCCGCGTGAGACTTTGGCAACAACGGATAGCGGGCTGCTTCATTGTCGGCCTTGGCATTCGAATGGTGGTGGGCGGCGGGGCCGGCAAGTGAAGCGAAAGTCTCCTCCGCAGATCCAACCATGACAAGATCGAAGCAGGTTTCAGGCTGGGCATGTTCAGCGAGCCGCGCAGCACGGAAGCCGGATCTCCTGATCGAGTTGGTTGAAACCGGCGGGGATGCCAAGGCAGAAGCGGGCGCTGCGCTCTATCGCTACAATGTGGCCAAGTCCGGCGTCGCGGATCGAATGCCGATCGGCGCCATAGTGCGGGATGCCTCGGGAAAGGTCGTTGGGGGTTTGTGGGGCAGGACTGAGCTTGGACTGTTGTTCCTGGACATGTTTTTCGTGGCTGAGGATGTTCGAGGAAAGTCGTATGGCAGCCGGCTCCTTTCAGCCGTTGAAACAGAGGCAAGAAAGCGTGGCTGCGCCCGCGCCGTGGTCGAGACCAGCAGCTTCCAAGCACCTGGCTTCTATGTTCGCCACGGATACGAGGAATTTGGCAGGGTTGAATTTGGCATTCCTGGCGCGGCGCGCATCTTCCTGCGAAAAGAGCTCTGAAGATTGGAGCGACAACCCTTTCGCGAGCTGGTGTATCGAAGGCGACGCTTCATTCGAAGCGCCCGCCGCAATCGTGGTTGCTGAAGTGGCGGAGCCCCCACTGCCAATCGGTTGAAGCTCCCGCCTTGCCTTGCGAGAATCGCCCATCGTTGCGGTGGCTCCAGCATCCTCGGCTAGGATTTTTGTTCCGACGGGAGAGAGATCCGTTCCCGTAGGGACTGCTCCGTCGTGTCGGCCGCGGACTTGACGATTTCACCAATCTGGTCGGCCACCGTGCCTGCTTGTGTGTCCTGCCGTCCAGCTTCCTGCTTGATCGTCTCATAGGCGTCCGCGGCAACCTGCCTGGCCTGATCGAGGCCTTGCTCGAGCATGGTCTCCGAGGTGTTGCGAAGCTTCTCGCCATAGCCGCCCAGCTGCTCATCCTCCATTGCGGTATGGGGCAACATGGCGCCTATCGCGGCGCCGATGGCGAGACCGACCGCCGCAACGGCGAGGGGCTGATCGTTCAACAGCTCCTGTGCCGAGCGGCTGGCTTTCGCAGCCATGTCGCCAGCCGTCGATCCTGCGCTGGCGGCGTTGCTCGTCAGCCCTTCGGCGACGCCGCTTGCTGCGCCCGATATGGCTGCGCCAGCGCTGCTTGCGGCCGACGTGAGCGATTCAGCGGTTCCGGAGAGCGTGCTGCCCAAGCCGCCGCCCTCCGCCTCGTCACCCCCGCGGGGCGGGGTTGGCGCCGTATAGCCGGCCGGGCGACGGCTGCCGTTCGACGGACCGCTGCCCAGCATCAGCCAAGCCAGACCGGCGCCCACCATGGTCACGGGCAAGGGATTGTCCCTGACCTGCGTTCTCAGGTTGTTGAGCATTGCCGAACTCTCTCCTCCAGAGAAGATGCCGGTGAATTCGTCCAGCAATTGTCCCGGTGTCATTTTGCCTCGAATGGATTCGGCGGTCTCCACCACCCTGGCGCGCGCGGCTTCCGCCTCGCGTTCGAGTTCGGCTGCGGATTTCTCGGTCATCTCACTTGTTCCTTGATCACAGTCGCGTCGCGCCTGAGCTGTTCCTGGGTTCGGTCGGGAGTAAGTTCGGAAGGCGCCATGCTTGCCATGCCGGTGCGCAGCAGAATGACGCCAAGAACTGCCACCACCACGCCGACCAACAGAGAGGACCACCCGGCCCCCAGCCCTGCCCTCGTCAATGCGATGACCAGTGCCTGAAGCAGCACGAGCAGAGCCGCGAGCAGGCAGATGGCCCCGCCCAGCACCTCGGCGGCGCCAGCGCCCGTCTTGGTAAACTTTTCAGAGAGCTCCGCCCGCAGAAGCCTGGCTTCGGTTTGCACCAGCGTGGTGGCGTTTTGGGCCAAGTCGGTCACCAGGGTCGCGAGGCTGGGATTGTCTTGAGTGTTCATCTGTCTTGCTCCCCATAATGCGTGGCCAGATCGTCAACACCGCCGCCGAATCCTTGCGCCCCATCGGCCGACCAACCAGCAGCTTCGCCGGTCTGCGAATTTGCACCACCCGAGGCACTTCGAGATGCTTCGGGGCTTCTGGGCGGGGAAGCCTTGATGAACCGACCCAGCGCCAATCCGGCCAGTACAGACCCGGCAAGCAGGACACCGGGGTTTTGCCGGCCGAAGGACTGCACATCCTCAAGCACCTGGCCGAACGGCTTTTGTTTCAACGAGGAGGAAAGCCGCTCCAGCCCGCCAGCGGCGTCCAGGGCAAATTTCGACGCGGTCCTTTCATCATTGTTGGCCAGATGCTCGCTGGCCGCGCGTAACGCGCCGCCCAACGCCGCCAAGCTTGATCCGATGTCGCGCTGCGTCTCCTCCGCCTTGTCCGAAATAACCTGCGTGGCTTCTGTCGCGTAGTCGCCAGCCTTGCGGGTCAGTCCGTCGCGAGCATCGTGAAGCAACTCGCTCGCGCGCTCTTTTTCCCGGCCAAGCCTATCGGAAACGTCGCTTGTCGCCTTGTCGAAATCGGTGGCTTTACGGCCCTGGCCGTCATTACGTTGCATGGGTCACCTAGTGAAAACCGAGGAAGGAGAGGACCGCGAGCACGACAACGACGAGGCCGATAAGATAGATGACACCGTTCATGGCACGTTCCTCCTTGGCAGCCCAACTTCATGGACCCTGCGATGTTCCGTCGGCGAAGAGCTTTTTGCGATCCAAGAGCAATGCAGGAAGAACTGGTCGGAAGCGCCGCCAGTCCGCGATCGAGATGAGCTGCCCCGGCCCGAGAGTTCCCCTCCGAGCACGAATGCCTTCTAATTCCACTAAGCCAGGGCCGAAGTACGCTTGAGAGAAATCGCTTGACCAGGATAGGGTCCACCGTTCCCACCCGAATGGCAGGACCGCAATGACCCGCAACCCTATCGAGACGCTGTCCAGTCGCGCGCGGCGCTGGGCAATCGGGTTGACCGAGCAGAAGAGCATCACCGGCACGGACGGCGAGGCTGCCTTCGGCCCTTGGTTGGCGGCGGAACTCCGAAAGGAGACGGCATTTCAGAACGCGGAGGTCTGGACGATCGAGGTCGGACCCCAGGACGGCCGTCACTGCGTGGCGATGCTCCTGCGCGGCACTGGTCGCTCGACCGTGCTCTTGACCGGTCACTACGACACCGTCGGGACAAGCGACTACGGACAGTTGGAGCCTCTGGCCACTCGGCCCGACGCGTTGACAAAGGCGTTGCACGGTTCCCTCGTCGCCGCGAACGCTCCAGCCGCCATTCTGGCCCACCATGATTTCGCGGGCGGGGAGTTCCTTGCCGGACGCGGTCTTCTCGACATGAAGGCGGGCCTTGCAGCCGGGCTGGCCGTATGCGCCGAATTTGCCGAAAGCGCAAAGCCGGCTGGAAATCTGCTTTTTATCGCAGTGCCGGACGAGGAGAACAATTCCGCCGGCGCCCGCAAGGCGGCGCAGATGCTGCCTGGACTCTGTAAAGAGCGGGACCTCGATTTGCTCGCGGTGATCAATCTCGATGCGATCGCGGATGATGGCGACGGCAGCAAGGGTCGCGTCATCGCTCTGGGAACCGTCGGCAAGCTGCTTCCGGCCGCCTGCGTGGTTGGTGTTCCCACACATAGCGGCTTTCCCTTGAATGGCCTCAATGCCGGCGCGATCGCCGCGGCAATCGCCGCGCGGATCGAATGGGCGCCCGAGTTCACCGACATGTGCGGCACCGAACCCGGCACCCCGCCCAGCCTGCTCGGGATTCGGGACGGAAAGACGGGGTATGATGTCACGACACCGCGGACCGCCCATGCCACTTTCAATGTGCTGAGTTATCGCCGGGCGCCCAGTGAGGTGCTCGACCGGTTCGACAGCCTATGCGCCGAAGCGGCCTCGCGTCTTTTACAGGAGCTCCGGCGGCGCGTCTCCGCTCAGCACGAAACAGGTCTGCTGGAGATGGTGCAATCGATCCCGGTCCATCGGTATGAGACTCTGCTGGCGCGTCTCGAAGAACCGGAGCGGATGCGGCTCGAAGCTGTTTCCGCTTCGATCGCCGCCGGCGACCAGCCCCTGCCCGAGAAGTGCCGATTGATAACCGAGCAGGCCTGGGAACTCAGCCGCTTGGCCGGACCAGCCATCGTGACGGGCTTCGGATCCATTCCCTATCTGCCGACGAACCTTTCCGCGCAGCCGGCAGCCGCCAGGCTGCGAGCCGCTGCCGTCGAGGTGGCCGACGAGGCAGCGGCTCGCTATGGCAGCGTGGTCACCTGCGCGGACTATTTCGCCGGGATTTCGGACATGAGCTTCTTTGGCGAAGCGGCCGAGTCCTCCCTCGACGTCGTCGCCCGCAACACACCAGCCTGGAAAGACAGCGTGCGCTGGCCCCTCACGCGAGCCCTGGCCAACATACCGACAATCAACATCGGTCCGTGGGGACGCGATTATCACACGCCGCTCGAACGATTGCATGTCGGCTATGCGTTCGACGTCCTGCCGCAGCTCATTCGCGATGTCTGCGCCAGGATCCTTCGGCCCGACGCGACCTGACAAGTACGAACGGCACAAAGCGGAAGCGGCCCCCATTTGGCCGCCGCCTTCGGCCTGCGACTATGACTATTCGGCTGCCTTCCTGTCGAACATCTGCTCGCTCTGCGCGCCAGAGCTTGGCCGTGGCGGCGAAAGCATTGGCTCCTCGCCCATCGGTGCGCCGGGCACCAGGGAGAACTCGCCCTTGCCGTCCATCGACGGGCCTTCGCTCCAGCGTCCCTGCGCCGGTGCTACACCTTCGATGAAACAGTTGATGAAGGCATAGGATACGTCCTGACGCTCTTTCTCCTGCGGGAAGGAATTGGGCACCGGCAGAGACGCGGTCAGGCCCCCCATGTCCTCGATCGCCGCCAGCCACTGCTGCTGATGCATGGTGTCGCGCGCAATGAGGAATGACAGCATGTCCTTCATTCCGGCATCGTTGGTCATGTTGTAGAGGCGGGTCGCAAGCACGCGTCCGCTTCCTTCCGCGGTTACGTTGGCGACCATATCGGCGGCAAGATTGCCGCTGGCATAAACATGCGAAGCATTGAAGGGAACACCGTTGGAGTTTTCCGGCAGGGCGGCGAGCCCAGTCGACAAGATATGACGGAAATTCATCCCGTTGAGGACAGAGCCGCCGACCGCATCGGACGACACGTCCTCCTGCAATGAAAGCGGTGCCCCTTCGAGATTGAGCGCGACCGCGGTCGCCAGCATCTCGATATGGGCGAGCTCCTCGGTGGCTGTGTTCAACAGCAGGTCGCGGTACTTGGCCGGTCCACGGCACCCCCACGCTTGAAAGAAATATTGCAAGGCGACACGGATTTCGCCTTCCACTCCGCCTATGGCCTGCTGTAAGGCGCGAGCAAAGATTGGGTTCGGCGTCTCGACTCGAACCGGGAACTGCAATTTCTTGTCGGTGTAATACATGGCTGACTCTCCGTTTGAAGTCAGCCGAACCTCAGCCCGGAAGCATTGTTCCGCCCGGGTAGGCGTTTAATTTGGAAAGAACTGGCAACGGATCGCCTCGTGTCAACGGAACTCAATTGCACGACGACGACAGCCGCTCCGGCCGGTCGAACGCAGTCGTGCCGGCCGGCAGACCAGGATCATGCAACCTTGGAAAACAGAGCCACGTCACATCGGGCCAAGCCGTAGCGCCACCGGTGGTCGGTCGCGGCAACCCGGCTTTGGTAAAACAGGGAAAGCTGGCTGCCTTCGATCATCACCGTTGAATGACCGTTCTCGCCCGGCTGGCCTGGTTCGAGTACCGGGCCTATGGACACGTAAGGTCCGGCAACCTCGTCAGCGATGGCAAAAAACACGCGCTGGCGATTCCCACGAAGGCCATTTGGAAGAAAGCAAGTGGCGTTCAGAAGCACGCGGCCATCCGGCAACTCGACCAGTTGGGCACCTTCTATGCCCCATTCATAGTCGGGGTCCTCTCTCGTATTGTGATGAGGGACATCAGCATGATCGAGGATCTTGCCGATCCGCTTCCACGGCCCGAACCACGAGTCGGACTGGCTGCGTGCGAGATAGATGTCGGGCTGCGGCACCCTGTTGAATTTCGGCATGGCAGAGTAAACGAGATAGCGCCTGCCACCAATGACGGCCGGGTGCGGATCGTAGATGCCATCCTCTTCCGTGTCGGGGATGGCGAGAATGGCCGGGCTGAGAACCACCCAATGGAAGCCATCGTTGGAAACCGCATGCTCGCAGCGGCCCCCGGATTTCATGAACTCGGTCTGGATGAACATATGGAAGACGCCACTTTCGTGGATGACGCCCGGAGCCGCGACCCCCGTCCCATTGATGGGAAGCTCGATCGCTTCGTGCTCGGTCCAAGGCCCATAGAGGTCGGGGGCCGTGGCGTGCAGGATCCTCCACGTCTCGGTCGTCACCGTCCCGCTGGAACCGAAGACATGCCACAGCCTGCCATCGAAGACGGGGCATGGGTCCTTGAGGTCATCCACGCTTTGCGGATGAAACAGCGGAAACACGTTGGTATCGAAGTCGATCTTCATCTTAGCCCCGGAATTTGCCCTTGCCCCGGACCCGCCCAAGCCGCGGGCGAATCAAGTTGATGTCCGGCACATTTTATAGCCAGCAAGTTCAACGCAAATACGGCGAAGGCGGTTCTCCACCAGCAAACTTGGTCGCGGGCAGTTTCGATGACCCGCCATTTGAGACAGCCAGTCTGCCTCCGCGCAGCCGGCGCTTTGCATTCGTCCAATCCGAAGCGGCGACCGAGGCTCTCCGTTTCACCTTGGAACAACTCACCTACCCGAAAGTTAGGAGCTGAAACCGAAGTCTAGTTCCCCCTCATCCACGATTAACAAATGTTAGTCGCAACATAAACCACCGTCTATAAAAGGAATATCTCAATGGAAGCAGCCTTGGGCAGGGTCACCGTCAGTAAACAGGCTGGCAGGCAAAATCTACTGGTTTGCTTCTCTCATTTAAGGTGGAACTTCGTTCATCAACGCCCGCAGCATATCCTCACACTCGCATCCATGCAGCAGAGGGTTGTCTACTTTGAAGAACCTGTCTTTGAAGAACTGCCGCAGCCGCTAATGCGGACGAGCGAGGCCTCGCCAAACATTCTGATTGTGACACCAGTGCTCCCGGTCGGCACGTCGGCCGCGAAAGCAGATGCGACGCAGCGCAGATTTGTTCAGCAGACAATCGCTTCTATGCCGCACAGCCGGCTGATCGCTTGGTATTATACGCCAATGGCTCTCCGCTTCACGGAGTACCTTGAGCCTGACATATGTGTCTATGATTGCATGGACGAACTCTCGGCGTTCAAGAATGCGCCGCCTGAATTGAGGCAGATGGAAAAGGCGCTTCTGCACCGCGCCGATCTCGTTTTCACCGGCGGCCTGAGCTTGTTCGAGACCAAGCGCCACCTGCATCACGCGATCTATCCCTTTCCGAGCAGCATCGACGTGAACCACTTTCACCAGGCCAGGAAGCCGGGAAAAGACCCGGCCGATCAGGCCGGCATTCCTCACCCGAGGGTCGGTTATTTCGGCGTCATCGACGAGCGGCTGGACGTCGATCTCGTAGCCCAGGCGGCGGAGACCATGCCGGACGTGCATTTCGTCATGCTCGGCCCGGTGGTCAAGATCGACGCTACAAGCCTGCCGCGCGCCGAGAACCTTCACTGGCTGGGCGGGAAAGCCTACCGCGATCTGCCCGACTACCTGCGCCATTGGGATGCCGGCTGGATGCCGTTCGCCCTCAATGAAGCGACCCGCTTCATCAGCCCGACCAAGACGCCGGAGTTCCTCGCGGCAGGGCTGCCGGTAGTCTCGACGGCGATCGTGGACGTGGTGCGCAGCTACGGCGCTGCCGGGCTGGTGGAAATCGCCGACAGCGACGATCTGGAAACCAAGCTCCGCTCGGCTCTTTCGCGACCGCGCCAGATGCTCCGGCAACAAGTCGACGCCTACCTTGCGGATACCTCCTGGGAGCGAACATGGAATGCCATGGCGGCTCACATCGAGCGCGCCCATGAACGCAAGAAAATCGTCCCTCTTCGCAGGAGCGCTTAGCCATGTTCGACTGGCTGGTCGTCGGGGCGGGTTTTGCCGGCAGCGTGCTTGCCGAAAGGATAGCCTCGCAGCGTCACGAAAGCGTCCTGCTGGTAGATCGTCGCGGCCATGTCGGCGGCAATGCGTATGATTGCTACAATGAAGCCGGCATCCTGATCCACCGCTACGGTCCGCATATCTTCCACACCAACAGCCAGGCAATCGTGGACTACCTGTCGCAGTTCACCGAGTGGCGGTCATACGAGCACAGGGTGTTGGCGGCGGTGGACGGGAAACTCGTTCCCATCCCGATTAATCTCGACACGATCAACAGCCTTTATGGACTGGACCTGACCTCGGCCCAGTTGGAGGAATTCTTCGCGTCGCGACGCGAGACTGTGGAGGACGTTCGCACGGCCGAGGATGTCGTTGTCAGCACGGTGGGCCGCGAGCTCTACGAAAAATTCTTCCGTGGCTACACCAGGAAGCAATGGGGCGTCGATCCCAGTCAACTGAGCAAGTCGGTGACGGCACGAGTGCCGACCAGGACCAACCGTGACGACCGCTATTTCAGCGATAGTTTCCAGAAAATGCCGGCCGGCGGATACACCAGGATGTTTGAACGCATGCTCGACCATCCGAACATCAAGATCATGCTGCAGACCGATTTCCGCGAAATCCGTGAGAAGATCCCGTTCAGGCGGATGATCTATACCGGTCCAATCGACGAATATTTCGGGTGGCAGCTTGGGCATCTTCCCTATCGCTCGCTGCGTTTCGAGCACGTCACCCTGGACCGCGAGCAGTTTCAGCCGGTTGCCGTCGTCAATTATCCGCAGACGCAAGATTACACCCGCATCACGGAATACAAACATCTGACCGGCCAGCAGAACGCGCGGACCAGCCTGACTTACGAATACCCGACGGATATCGGCGACCCGTACTACCCGGTGCCGCGAGCCGAAAACGAAGCGCTCTACAAGCGCTACGAAGCACTCTCCGCAACCTGTCCCGACGTGTGGTTTGTCGGCCGCCTGGCAACATACCGCTACTACAACATGGACCAGGTGGTCGGACAGGCTCTGGCCACTTTCGCTCGCATCCAGAAAAGTCTGCCGGAATGGGCGGGCACTGGAAGGACGTCCCTGGCCGGACTGGTGGCGAGTTCTCCCGCACATGGGAGCTGAATTAACCGCGGCAGAAAACAGAAGGAGAATTGCGATGGATACAAACTTCAACTCGGAGAGCCGTTCGATATTCATTGTTGGCTTGCGCAACGCCCATGCCATGGAGAACCAAGCGCTGTCGATCATGAAACCACAGGTCGAGCGTATCGAGAATTATCCTGAGGTGGCTGATCGCTTGCGCCGGCATATTCAAGAGACCGAGGGCCAGATCACTCGGCTCGAGACGGTCCTGGAGGGTCTCGATGAAGAGCACTCGACTCTCAAGGACACGGCCCTGTCGATGGTTGGCAGCATGGCTGCCATGGGACACTCGATGGCAGGCGACGAGATCATCAAGAACAGCCTAGCGAATTTCGCCTTCGAGAACTACGAGATCGCTGCCTACAATTCGCTCCTGGTGCTCGCCGAGGCCGGCGGCTTCCAGGATGCCGAAACGGTCCTCAAGCAAAATCTGAGCGAAGAGGAAGCGATGGCCGATTGGCTTAAGGAAAATCTGAGCGACGTGACCCTGCGGTACGCCAAGTTGCGCGCGGCGGGGGAGACTGCAAAAAGCTGATCCAACGGCCAGGGGCGGCATCCACAACGCCGCCCCCGCCTGGTTGCCGGCCGCTCCTTCAACGCGTCCGGTTTGGTGCGAACAGATCTTGCTGCCGAACCAGTTCGTCCGCGACGGGCTGGCGGAGGCGTCGCGTGCCATCCGCCTGGATGACGGAAAACAATCCCACCTCCGCATGTCGGGAATTATCCCACCCGGGGTAAGCGGTTATCGGATACAGGCAAATACCCTCGATCGGCGCTTCGAGTTTTATCGCCGCACGCACCTCGTCGCAGACATAGTGGAGCCAAGCCGCCCCGCCCGATCCCTCCGAGCCGGTTTCGGCAATGAACATCGGCTTGCCGTATCGATGAGCGACCTCGATCAGCATTTCCGACAGAGCACGGTACTCGTGGTGCCCCATCGGAATGGTCGGTCCATTTATGTACCATTGATTGTGTGGATAGAAGTTCAGGCCCACGGCGTCGACAACATCCTCGCTGCCGCCCAACTCCGGTTCGACGCGGCCCAGCAACATGTCGTAGGCCTCGAACTGTCCCAGTCGGACGTTTTCGGCGCGGCGCCGTTCGCCGCGGGTCCGGTCGCGAGGCGCGATGTGGATGAGCGGCTCGGCCCAGACAAATCCGCATGCCGGATCGACCTCCCGCATTGCACGAACACCGGCGATGGCAGCCTTGACGAGGTGCCGCTTGAACCATCCCCGCTTGTTCGGCCCTACGCGCGGGAAATAGCCGACCTCGACGGCCCAGGCGAAGAAGGAGATTTCGTTGATCGGACACAACAGAGGCGATGTTCCGGTTATCGAACGGTACACCCTCACGGCTTCCGCCGCGAACGAGGCATAGGCATCGATGAACTGGATGGACCCCTGATCGACATGATCCGGGGATCCATAATGGAAGATGTCCCAGATGACCTGGACCCCTGCCGATTGGGCTGCCTCGACCATAGGCATCCAACTTGACCAGTCATAGGTTCCAGGAGCGGTTTCGATCAGGTGCCAGCGTAGCCCATCGCGAATGGTGCGCAGGCCGAGTTCGGCGCAGGCCCGGTAATCGCCGAGGGCATGCAAATTATGCGAGGTCGCACGAATAAGGTCGAGGCGGACGCCATCCTTGCGCCGATGCGAGGAGCACTCAAAGCCCGCCATGAAAAAACTGGCAAAGCGCGAAGCTTTCGGAGCCGACTCACCCACTTCGTGCCCGTCCGTGCGTCCCACTTCGTCCATTCGAAGTCTCCTTTGGGCAGTCAGTTTCAAACTCGGCCGCCCTGTTTGGACCACGAATTGCCTTGGCGAAACGCCGGATCCGATCAGGCAAGCCGCGTCCCATTGCTCAGCTCAGCTGACCCCTCATCCTGCCTGAGCGGGGTAAAGCCGAACCGACTGGCCGAGCCTTTGTTCCGGTGGTCGACCAGCCGCGAGCTGGGTGGCGAGTGGCGACATCAGGAACAAGGAGGCTCGAGCCAAGTTCGGGGCGATGTAGCACCGGCGTCGCTTAACTCGACCGGCTGCCCGGCAAACAACAGAGGCACGGGATCACATGACCGTTCAAATTCAACTTTCCGATATCGACCACGCCAGGCGCGAGGATCGTGGCGACGGTGCTTGGAGCATCGCACCGGATCTGGGTTATTTGCGGCTGGCAATCGTCAATGTCGTGTTCTTCGGCGCACCGGGCAGCGGAGACCGGAAATGGGTGCTGATCGATACCGGGTTGCCGACGTCCCGGAGCAGCATCCTTGCTGTGGCGGAGAAGCGCTTCGGGATTGACGCGCGGCCGGCTGCGATCATCTTGACGCACGGCCATTTCGACCATGTGGGAACGGTTCTGGACCTGGCGAATACGTGGGACGTGCCTGTCTTCGCGCACCCGCTCGAGCGCCCCTATTTGGACGGGACCACATCCTATCCGCCGCCGGACCCCTGGGTCGGGGGTGGACTGATGGCGCTGCTCTCGCCGTTATTTCCACGCGGGCCGATCGATCTTGGCAACCGTCTGGAACTCTTGCCGGCCGACGGTTCGATCCCCGGAATGCCCGGATGGCAGTGGCTGCACACGCCAGGACACGCCCCGGGGCATATCTCGCTCTGGCGCGAGGAGGACCGCTCGCTGATCGTAGGGGACGCTTTCATCACCACAGGCCAGGAGTCGGTCTATGAGGTCGCCGTTCAGGATCTCGAGATGCACGGTCCGCCACGCTATTTCACGCCGGACTGGGATGCGGCGGAAAGATCGGTGAAGCGCCTGGCCGCGCTGAAGCCGCAGATGGTCATCAGTGGACATGGGGCGGCGGCGGCTGGCATGGGCATGCGTCAAGCTCTTGACAGCCTGGCTGATCGGTTCACCGAGTTTGCCGTGCCGCCGAAAATGAAATTCGTGCGCGAGCCGGCGACGGTTCCAAATAGCTGAGCCTGTCCGAGCGCAGCGCTCTGCTGCTGCTCTCAAGATTGTCAAAAACGCGCCGGCTTTGCCGCCCGGGCGGCCCAAGACGGACGGCGGCGGAACAAACGCCACGGGCGCCAGTTAGGGCGTTCGTTGGGCGGCAGGCGACACCAGGCGTTTCTCGAATTCTGCGTCAGGGAAGACTTAGATGGAAAACGCGAAGAACGCGTGCCCTCACGACGCGTCCTCCCCGAGATGCGTGGCGCAGCCACTGTTATTGCCACCCACCTTCAAGCCGGCGCGTTCGCTGCTCTGGATACCCGCAGCCGCATTCTTGCCCGGCTGCGCGGGGGGCGTGCTCGACCCGCAAGGGCCAATTGGCGCGGGCAATCGCACGATCCTTTTGAACTCGCTGGCGGTGATGCTGGTGATCGTCATTCCGACGCTGATCGCACTGCTGGCCTTCGCCTGGAAGTTCCGCGCCTCGAACAGCAATGCCCGTTACGACCCGGAATTCAACTATTCCGGTCGGATCGAGTTGATCGTCTGGGCGATCCCGACGCTCACCATCCTCTTCCTTGGCGGACTGATCTATTACGGTTCCTATCACCTTGATCCGCGCAAACCGATCGCCTCGGCGCAGCCACCGCTCGACATCCAAGTGGTGGCGCTCGATTGGAAATGGCTGTTCCTCTATCCCGAGCAGGGTGTTGGGGCGGTCAACCAGCTGGTCATCCCGGCCGGCGTTCCCGTGCGTTTCAAGCTGACCTCGGCCAGCGTGATGAACACGTTCTTCGTGCCTCAGCTTGGCAGCATGGTCTATGTCATGAACGGCATGCAGACCGAGTTGCATCTGCAGGCCGACCGCGAGGGCAGCTATTTCGGTCAGTCGGCGCATTTCAGCGGCGACGGCTTCTCGGACATGAATTTCAGCGTGACCGCGGTTTCGCCTGATGCGTTCACCCGCTGGACGTCATCGTTGCGTGGCGGCGGCGGCGTGCTCAACGCCGACGCTTACCGCGAGCTCGCCCGGCAAAGCACAAACCTGCCGCCGGCTTCGTTCGGCCACGTGCAGCCCGGGCTGTTCGAAGCGGTTGTTCAGCAGACGCTGCCGCCCGGCCCCGGCCCCGCTGAAAGTACCGGCAGCGGCGAGCCACAGGTCAGCCCGAAGGCGTTACGAGCGGCGGCCATGGCACACCACCAGCAGGCAGAAGGGGGAGAATGACGATGCTCGGCAAGCTCGATTGGTCGGCGATTCCGTTCGACCAACCTATCCCCCTCGGTGCGGCCTTCGCGGTGTTCCTCGCCGCGGCAGCGGTGCTCTGCTGGATAAGTCTCAAGGGTTATTGGCCCTATCTGTGGAGCGAGTGGATAACTTCGGTCGACCACAAACGCATCGGCGTGATGTACATCGTGCTCGCGATGCTCATGCTTTTGCGTGGCTTCGTCGATGCCATCATGATGCGCACGCAACAGGTGCTGGCCATCCACGGTCCAGGCTATCTTCCGCCCGAGCATTACGACCAGATCTTTTCGGCGCACGGCACGATCATGATCTTCTTCGCGGCAATGCCCTTCATCATCGGACTGATGAATTTCGTCGTGCCGCTGCAGCTTGGCATCCGCGATGTCGCCTTTCCGACACTCAACTCGGTCAGCTTCTGGCTGACGGCTACCGGAGCCCTGCTGGTCAACATCTCGCTTGTCATCGGCGAGTTCGCGCGCACCGGCTGGTTGCCCTATGCACCCTTGTCGGAAACCACCTACTCGCCGGGCGTCGGTGTCGACTACTATCTGTGGTCGATCCAGATCTCCGGCGTCGGCACGCTGCTGACCGGCGTGAACCTGGTGACGACCATCCTCAAGATGCGTGCGCCGGGAATGGGGTACCTGCGCATGCCGATGTTCTGCTGGACATCGCTGGCATCCAACCTGCTCATCGTCGCGGCCTTCCCGATCCTCACCGCCACGCTCGCGATGCTGACGCTGGACCGCTATCTCGGCTTCCATTTCTTCACCAACGAAGCCGGCGGAAATCAGATGATGTTCGTCAACCTGATCTGGGCCTGGGGCCATCCCGAGGTTTACATCCTGGTGCTTCCAGCCTTCGGGATTTTTTCCGAGATCTTCTCGACCTTCTCGTCAAAGCCGCTGTTCGGATATCGTTCGATGGTCGCGGCGACGATGTTCATCTGCATCGTCTCGTTCATGGTCTGGCTGCACCATTTCTTCACAATGGGCGCCGGTGCCGACGTCAATGCCGCGTTTGGCATCGCCACCTCGGTGATCGCCGTCGGCACCGGCGTAAAAATCTACAATTGGCTCTTCACCATGTATGGCGGGCGCGTTCGCTTCGACACGCCCATGCTTTGGGCACTGGCTTTCGTCACCACCTTCACCGTCGGCGGCATGACCGGCGTCCTGCTTGCCGTCCCGCCCGCCGACTTCGTGCTGCACAACTCGCTTTTCCTCGTGGCACATTTCCACAACGTCATCATCTCGGGCGTGCTGTTCGGCGCCTTCGCCGGCTTCACCTACTGGTTCCCCAAGGCATTCGGCTTCCGGTTGCACGAAGGTTGGGGGAAGGCGGCGTTTTGGGTCACCTTGGTCGGCTACATGCTGGTCTTCGTGCCCCTCTATATCGTCGGCCTGCTTGGCATGACGCGGCGCCTTCAGCACATCGACATGGATCTTTGGGCACCGTGGCTGGTGGTGGCCGCGTTCGGCGTGCTGGTGATGATCATCGGCGCCGCACTGCAGATCATGCAGCTGGTGGTTTCGATCCGGCATCGCGACAAGCTTCGCGACGAGACCGGCGACCCGTGGGATGGGCGTTCGCTGGAATGGTCGACACCCTCCCCTCCGCCCGCCTTCAACTTTGCGTGGCTGCCACATGTCGAGAACGAAGAACCCTACTGGACCATCAAGCAGCGGGGGATCGAGGAGCAGGGTGCGGGGACGGAGGCCGCGTACGAGCCTATCGAGATGCCGCGCAACAGCCCGACGGGCTTCGTCACCGCTTTTTTCAGCACGCTGATCGGCTTCGCGCTGATCTGGCACATTTGGTGGCTGGCGATCGTCGGCTTCATCGGCGCCTACGCCACCTTCGTCGTCTTCGCCTGGCGCGATCATGGCGACTACGAGATCCCCGCCGATGAGGTCGCGCGAATAGACCGAAACGGCCGAGCCGCGCGGCTTGCCTTCCTGCGCAGCTGGGAACGTCCGGTATGAGCGATCACGCCTTCACCAGCGACATCAGCGCCGACGGCCAGACACGCGACCAATACCGGGTCAATCGCACCGGCAGCCATGGTGCAAGATCCGCGACGGGCCACGGACAGGGCGGCCCAGCGTCGAAGTTCGTCACCGTTGCCTACGGGTTCTGGATCTTTCTGCTGTCCGACATCATCATGTTCTCGGCCTTCTTCGCCGCCTATGCCGTGCTCGCCAAGGCAACCGCCGACGGGCCGGCCGGCAAGGATCTGTTCGAGCCCACGCGCGTTGCGGTGCAAACGGGCCTTCTGCTCAGTTCGAGCTTCACCGGCGGCTTGGCAACGCTCGCGAGCCACCGCAGATCGATGGCTGCCACCCAGTTCTGGCTGCTGGTTACCGGCCTGCTCGGGGCAGCCTTCCTGCTCCTGGAGGTGCAGGAGTTCGCGGCGATGGCCGGCGAGCAGGCAGGTCCGTCTCGCAGCGCATTTCTTTCGGCCTTCTTTGCGCTCGTTGGTTGCCACGGGACCCACGTCGCCCTCGGCCTGCTCTGGCTCGGCACCATGATGGCGCAGCTGTGGGTCAAGGGTTTTCGGTCCGATATTTTGCGGCGGCTCCACTGCTTCGGGCTCTTCTGGCACGCGCTCGACATCATCTGGGTTGCGATCTTCACCCTGGTTTATCTGTTAGGAGCATCGCCATGACCGAGATCGGGGGCGAGAGCGGGACAGGCGAGACGCCAGACCGCCGCGATTCAGCACCGGGCGAGGAACGCATAACCGAGCACGAAATGGCGGGGGGCCTCTCTGGCTACCTGCTTGGCTTCGGCCTGGCCATCCTGCTGACGATCGCTTCGTTCCTGGCGGCTCAGACCAACCTGATCTACCAGCCGGCGGTAATTTCGGCCCTGGTGGTGCTCGCTGTCGCGCAGATGGGCGTGCATCTTGTCTTCTTTCTCCACCTGACGACCGGACGGGACAACACCAACAACGTCCTGGCCCTGGCCTTCGGCGTGCTGATCGTGGCGCTGGTGGTTCTGGGCTCAGTCTGGATCATGGCCCATCTGGATCAGAATATGGCTGCCATGACCGCCCATCAAGCCGGAGTGATGCCTTGAGCGAACCGCACGCCGGACACGGTATTAGCTGACTTTCGCTCGCCTCGTCACGCGTCTCAGGCGGGAACTTTGGTTCGGGCAGCAAGTTCGGACGCCATCGGAGACAACAGGCTCGCGGAAGATGGGCGCCCAGATCAATCACTTCGTCAAGGATATCCTCATCGAGGTCGCCGAAATGCTTCCGGCCGTGACTCAAAGGGAAAGAACGCCGGCTGACGAACTGCCCATCGAAGCGCCGGACTTTCCCCACGATCTGGAACCGGTGATCCGAGCGAACCCATCATGGGCGGCGCCGCGCCGGCCGGGCTGCACGCAAGGCACCGAGCACCGAGCGGACGGCATCGATACCTGAGCCGCGAGACTGGATCGGGGGCCTGAAAATCAGCCGGCCGTTGCGGAACTCGAAGCCCTGTGCGTTTTTAAAGCGCCATTTTGATGCCACCGGCTTCTTGCGGAAGGTAATCGCGATCCCTTCTGGTCCCACATCGACTTTGCTGATGCCCAGGTCCGCCGCGGCTATGCGCAACCTGGTCAGTTCCAGTAAATCCGCCACTTCGCCGGGCATGTCTCCAAAGCGGTCCTCAAGCTCTTCGCCGAATGCATCGAGGTCCGTCTCGGCAGCTAAACGAGACAGCCTCGCATAGAGGCTGACGCGCACCGTCGGCTCGTTGACGTAACTTTCGGGAAAGGCCCCTTTTCCGGCGCCGTTGATGTCGGCAAGCTGCTTGTCGGTATCGGCCCCTCCCGCAGCCAGCGAGACCGCCCGCTGCAGAAAATGTTGGTAAAGGCCTGCTCCGATCAGCTTCATGTGTCCGGCTTGATCTTCGCCGAAAAGGTCTCCTGCCCCGCGCAGGTCGAGGTCCCTTTGGCTGATCGCAAGGCCGGAGCCAAGCCGATCGAGCGCAATCATGGTCGAAAGTCGGGCTCTTGTGCCTTCGGCCAGTTCGACGCCAGGCTCGGTCAGAAGAAGAGCAATAGCCTGCACCGCCCCCCTTCCGACCCGGCCGCGAAGCTGGTGCAGCTGTGCCAGACCGAACCTGTCCGCTCGCCAGATCAGTATGGTGTTGGCCCGCGGCACGTCGAGGCCGCTCTCGATGATGTCGGTGCTCAACAGGACATCGCCGTCACCGTTAGCGAACCCGACCATGATGTCGTCCAGTTGTCTCCCTTTCATTTCGCCATGCGCCGTCTTGACCGCGAGTTCCGGCACCAGTCTGTTTAGCTGCAGGCGAACCGGATCGATGTCTTCGATGCGCGGAACCACCAGGAAGCTCTGTCCGCCGCGACGAAACTCGCGCAAAAGGGCGGCTCTTGCCGAAGCTGGATCGAAGGGCGCCAGGATGGTGCGAACGGGACGTCTTTTGGCGGGCGGAGAGTTGAGGACGCTGACCTCCTGGACGCCTGACATCGCCGATTGCAGCGTCCGCGGTATCGGCGTGGCGCTCATGCTCAGCGTATGAAGGCAGGGCGCCATGTTCCGCAGCGCCTGCTTCAACTTGACGCCGAACCGGTGCTCCTCGTCGATCACCAGCAGTCCGAGATTGGCGAAGCTGACGCTCTTGGCCGCCAGGGCCTGGGTACCCACAACCACCGCGACCTGACCGCTCCGCAGCCGCTCCTTCACCGCTCTCGCCTCGGCCGCTCCGACCATTCTCGAGAGGTGGGCGACGTCGAGGCCGGTTCCCGCAAATCTTCTGCTGAACGTCTCGTAGTGCTGACGTGCCAACACCGTTGTCGGCGCTATCACCGCCACCTGCTTCCCGCAGAGGGCCACGGCGGCGCAGGCCCTCAGGGCCACCTCTGTCTTGCCGAAGCCGACGTCGCCGCAGACAAGGCGATTCATTGTTCTCCCCGACGACAGGTCGCCGAGCACGTCGCGGATGGCGGCAGCCTGGTCGGGAGTCTCGGTATAGGGAAACCGCGCCGCGAACCGGGCAAGGTCCGCGCGAGAGGGTTTTATGATCGCGGCAGGCTGGCTGGACCTGGCATTGGCAAGGTCCCTCAAGCGCTTGGCCAGCCTGTCGATATCGCGCAGCGCCGCCTTGCGTCGGTTGAGCCACCCATCGCTGTTCAAGCGATCGAGCGGCACTGCACCGGGTTCCGAGCCGTAGCGCCATATCCGCCCAAACTCATCGACCGGGACCAGCAAGGAAGCTCCGTCCTGATATTCCAGCCTGACGACATCCTGCTGCTGACCGGCCAACTCGACCTGTTCGACCGCCACCAGCGTGGCCAGGCCATGGTCCTCATGGACGACGACGTCGCCAATGCGCAACTCGGGTTCGAGTATGCTGGTGGCCGCGCTGCCGTTTGCTTTCAAGGCGTGGCCAAACAGGTCGGCCGCGGCCACCACCGCGATGCCAGATTGCTCGTCGACAAAGCCTTCGTCGAGAACGATCTCGGCCTTGAGAAGAGAGCCCCTTGGGGCCGAACGGATCCGCGGCCAGTCCGCCACTTCCCCCATTCGCCGACCAAGCTTCCGATCGAGCAGACGATCGGCTCGCCGCAGTTCGGAGGCCTCGCCCGCGAACGCCACAGTGACACCCGACCTTGTCTGCCTTTCCGCAAATTCGGCGAACTGATCCCCGGATCGCGCCTGCTGGAAGAATTTGGGAACTCGCGCGGCAGAAACGGCGAGACTCGTGCCGTGGCGTTTACGGACTGCGACATCCCATTCTTGACGCGACAGGTAAAACTGTTCCGGCAAGGGTTTGGCGGGCGCGGCAACCTCCTGCCTTGCACCACGAGCATCTTCGATCAGGTCCAGGAAGCGGTCGAGCGGCGCGCCTTCGAGACCTTCCGCGATGGAGACACAGGCGCCGGATGCCACATCGAAGACCGACGGCATGCTGCCGTACAACGCGACGAGGCGTTCTTCCATCGACGTCGCGCGCATCGCTGCCAACTCAGGATGATCCCCCGTTGCGAAAATCAGCTCGGATGCTGGCCCAACCGTGACCGACTCGCGCGACTGTTCGCTAAGCTGGCTGATGGGGTCATAGGTCTTGAGTTCCCGGATGCAGCTATCTGTACCGATGACGACGCGAACCGGGTGATCGGCGCCAGCAGGGAATATGTCCATAAGGTCGCCCCGAAAGGCTATCTCGCCCGGTTCGTCGACCCTTTCGTCGACACCGTATCCAATCGCCTCTGCTCTCGTTCGGAAACCATCCGGGTCGAACTCTTGTCCGAGTTCCAGAATTGTAAAACCGCCAGCAATGACTGGTGCGGGCGGCACCCGCTGGAGAGTAGTCTCGATCGACAGAACCACGATGCGCGGACGTTTGGGCTCGCTTGCGATCTCATGCAGAGCGCGAAGCCTCCGCCCCATATTGGCGCGTGTCGGCCATACCCTGTCGTAAGGCAGGCAATCCCAGGACGGCAGCAAGATGACGTCCGCGCTCGGCAGAAACTGACGCAAAGCCGCAGCGGTCTCTTCGGCACTGTGTTCCGAGGCGGCTATATGGACAATATGCTTGTTTGGACCGCTCTCAAGCGAGTCGGCCAGCGCCGCCGCGATTGCGGCGGAAGGCGAGGCGCCCTGGTCTCTCGCGAGGTCCCCGTCATTCGACGGGTGATCGACTTCTTCGATGATTTCCGTCCGCGAAATGGGTCTGTTCACTGAGGTCTCACCTTGCCACCGTCGGAGAACGTCAGTGGAACCACCCCGTTCCTGAGGCGCGGACTAAAGTGTTGCAGGCAGTGGCAGCGCGTGCGGTCTTGCGTTCCCGTGTAGCAACGCACCAACGATCCGGCTCTCGATGAGCCGCTTCTGTTGGCAGCGGTGCCGTCGCGGACGATGGCCGTCTAACCGGCCTGCTTCCAGACCTCCCGGAAAGCTTGAACGAACTCGTAATAGCGCGGGCGCTACGTGTCAGCCTTGGCGACCAGCGGGCTAGAATGGCCGCCTTGCTCGGAGACCTGGTTGGAATTCGTTTGGAAATCAGAGACGCCGCCGCCGTCCATGCTCATATAAGAGGCACCGTGGGCCTGTGGCTTCAGGAGCTTCGCTTCCCGGACCAAGGACGACCAATTGAGCCCTAGCAGGGCTATCAGTTCGCGGGCGTCTTTTTCGCTGATGCTGGTTTCCTTGATCAGGCGATCAATGAAAGCTGTCTTAGGCTCATCCATGGCGAACTCCCCGAAGAGTCCGACGTAACCGCGAATGCCTACCCTACGTTCCGGCGGAGCGGCGTTAGGTATGAAAACGTACAAAGCCGTGGGTGCGTTTGTTCCATGGGCTGCGGTTTTGATCGCGCCTTTGGCAAACCAGGTTCTGCTCATTCGGATTTCACCGCCATCCGGAACTTTTGGCTGGGATAAAAGTTCGGTGGGCAACATCAGCTAGGTAGCCATTTTGTCCCCCTCTTCGTCCTCGGATGTACTTATCCGCAAGCTTCAGACCATCTCGGACATTCGAGAAGCTGAAATCGCGGTTTTGAAAAGCATACCGATTCAGGAGAAAGATTTTTCCGCCAACCACGACCTGGTGCGTGAGGGTGACCATCCTGTTTACTCGTTTGTCGTTCTGGATGGTTTGGTCGGGTCCACCAAATACACAAGCGAAGGAAAGCGACAGATCACGTCTTTCTTCGTGGCCGGAGACATTCCTGATCTGCACGGGCTGCATCTGTCGGTCATGGATTGTAATTTCTCGACCATGACGCCGGCCCGAGTGGGCTTCATGCGACACGATGTTCTACGCAGCATCTGTGACCAGCACCCTCGCATCGCCACCGCTTTCTGGCGGTCGACGCTGATCGACGCCGCGATGTACAGGGAGTGGGTCACCAACGTTGGAAGACGTGAGGCTTACACCCGCATGGCTCACATTTTGTGCGAACTCATATTTCGCTTGCGGGCGGTCGGACGCATTCAGGATCACATTGCGGATATTCCCATAACCCAAGCCGCACTTGGCGACGCATTGGGTTTGTCGACGGTCCACGTCAACCGAATGCTTCAGGAACTACGACGTGAAGGCCTGATCGCCACCACGGGGTCGAGAATGCATGCAATCGACTGGCCCGGCCTCACTCACGCAGGGGATTTCGACACGACTTACCTGCATCAAAAGAACCCGGCAGATTAGTGGTGACGGAAGCTCTCCCATGGCACGATTTTTCTTTGACACCGGCGATCGCGATTTGGTCTTGCAGGATGAGATAGGTGTCGAATGCACTGGCCTGGAAGAGGTGCGCCGAGTCGGATTCGAAGGCCTTATCGATCTTACGAGAGACGCATTGAAAAGCGTCGACGGACAGAAATTGTTTGTCGAGGTGCGTGATGAAAATGGCGACAAGGTTCTGCGGCTAAGCCTCTCGCTTCAGATCAAATTGATGAGATGAATTCGGCCGATTTTCGCGCCATTATCGGATCAGCCCCCCACCCAACCAGCTTCAACATGGCCATCGGACTGCATCGAGCGAGAACTCTCGAAGGGCCGCGAGCCATAGATCACTCAGTGCTCGGTCATGGAGTAGATCCATGAATGCAAGTGGGTGGGCGCTTTAATCTATGTAAGTGCGCCTAGTCGGCGACCGGATTAATTGGGTCTGTGCGTGCCGGGGGACAATGCACCCTTGCTCGCACGCAGGACCCTGCTGATGACGGGCCCGAGTATCAGCCTGGAGCAAAACATGACAATTGTCGCTTCTTGGACCCTTCACCCCACCAGATCAGACCGACACGAAAGAGGTCCCATGTCTCTGGAGGATCGGTGTGATGGCTGAACACCGTCGCAAGCTCGAAGCTTCCGATCCGGCGCTTGTGGAGCAGACACAGCCCGTTACCTACCCTGGCGGCTCGTCCTTGCCAGGTTCTGGCGAACAGACGAACCTGGTCGACCTTGTTCCCGCATTGCGGGCATTCGCACGGTCGCTCAGCGGCAGCATCGACGAAGCTGACAATCTTGTTCGAGAAACATTGGTCAAAGGGATTGCAGATCTCGATGGTCTTGATGGAAGCCGGGTAAAGCCCTGGATCTTCGCCACCATGCGCAGGGCTTCCTTGGCCAGGCTTGAAGGCACAGCCCCCCAGGCTCGAGGGTCGGCGAGTTGCTTGTCGGAACCTTTTGCCACCGACACACAGGAACAGATGGAAGCCGGCCCCAGGGTAGCGCGTGCCATTGACCTCCTGGCGGATCCGGAGCGGCAGGCCATCGTTCTGGTTTGCATGCTCGGACTGTCCTATGAAGACGCCGCCGACATCTGCGATTGCGACACAGCCACCATCAAGGGCCGGATACAGGATGCGAGGACAAGAATGGCTGTCCTGTCGGGCGTCCCGGCGGAAGCCACGCCTGAAAAATCGAATTGACGGTGAGCAAAGCGGCCGTGTTCAAGGCAAAAAATTCGGGATGCCTTTCAGGCAGCCACACATCGCTTGCCTTGAGGTGGCCCATAGCTCAACCGCAGGTTTGTTATGCATGACAGGGAACCATGAGGGGATCCGCCGAGTTCGACCCTCGGACAAGTTCGGGTTCCCAACATGGAAGAAATCGGCAAGGCGCAACAGAAGGCCATAGCCCGTCTCATACGTCAGTGGATTGCATCGGACGCCAGCCGTCGCCAGCTTCGCCAGTTGCTGGACCTACCGACCGATGCGGACATGCCGCGCGAGCATCGGTCGTTGCTCGACGAACTCGACCGAAAGCTCGACGAATAAATGCATGCTTGCCGAGACACGGACGCTCAGTCGTCATCTTCCCAGCGGCTGCCGGGACAGCTGTTCAAGCTCGTTCTCGTCCGTGATCCCGGCTTGGTAGTAAGCAAGGATGCGCGATGCGCGCCGTTCTCTCTCGGCTTCAGTCTCGTTCTTGAGATTGCTGCGTGCAAGAACACGGCTCAGTACGGCAAGTTCCGATGGGGTATAGGCATCCCTATGCATTTCATCCCGCCCATGCACTGCAAGAAACCTACAATAAGGATTCTCCGGCGCGCCCTAACGCTGGTCGGGACAGAATGTTCCATGGATTTTCGTGGAAGGAGAAAAAGCTTATCAGCGCTAGATGTGAGTTTCTGGGGCTTGCCGAGCGTTTAAAAGCTGCGAAACGGCGGTTATGATTTGCGGCAGAAAGAAGGGCTTGGTGATCATAATGCTGTTGGGCACTCCTTCCGCTCCCCAGTGTACCGCGCTGTCGCCGCTCATATAGACAACTGGGATGGTCGAGTTGGACCTACGCAAATGCCGGGCGATCTCCCACCCGGATTGTCCCGGCCCCAAACGGATGTCGGTGAGCACGGCCTTGAACCTGGTGGGATCGGGGTCGAAGGCCGCCAGCGCCTCGGCAGCATTTCGAACGCCGACGACCTGAAAGCCAGCCTCCTGCAAAGCTGACTCGAGGTCGAGCAGTATCATCGTCTCGTCTTCGACGATCAGAACAACGCCATCGCTCATCCGGGATATCCCCAAGTCGCCACCGCTACTACGATCTCGGCGTCAACTTGGTTCCATATGACACGCATCGGCCTGTTGTCACCGCGACCTCGCGGCGGAGTCATGAGAAGCCCGCCTCGGAAAGCCGAGACGGGCTGAAGCTGCTTCGACAGCCTCGAAGGCCAAGACAAGGGAGGATTGTAGGCCCGCGACCGAACCTTGAAGTGCAGCGAATGTTCCTCTGGATGTAGGCTCTTATTCGATTAGCCTCCGCGGCAGCCCGCCTCCAATGCGGGGCATTTCGTTTTTGCTCAAGATTTCTCCTGATCTCCAGAAGCTTGCTGGATTTCCGTCATCACCTGCCGGGGATCGACATTCTCGGCCAGTTGCGGCAGCTCCTGATCGGCCGGTGTGGAGACATTGAGGCGCTCCGTCAAAGCAGCCACCATTTCGATGAGCCTCGTGGTTTCGTGCTCGTTGAGAAGGCTGATCTGCAGATCCAGCTCCGCTCGGCGCTCGCTGTGTTCGGCCATCCTGTTTTGGTTGATCAGCACGAAGGTGGACAGGAAGATCGCCTCGACCGAAGCCACCATGGCCAGGATCACAAAAGTTGGGTCCCAAGCTGGGACGGCCGGTATCAGGCCAAGGTTCGCAAGGATCCAGGCGACCAGAATTGCGAGATGCAAATAGACAAAAGGCATGCTTCCCGCGAAGCGCGAAATGATGCCGGCAATTCGCACCTGAACGCCTTGGTGCTCCTCCTGTTGTCGCCTGTGGTCGACCAGAGCCTGTATGTTCTGCTGAAGGACCGACTGCATGTCGGCGGGATGCTGATCGTTCATTTTTGAACGCCCGGTTTGGCGGCCAATGTCATCCGAGCGTTGCTCATCGCCCGCCTGGCACGTCCGGCGAGGCTGCACCGCCTGAACTCGCGGGCTCATGGCCGCCGGTCTCTTCAGACGAGGAGTGCCGTCCTGCAATCGTGTCCACCATGGCGATCACCGCCCCCGGGGCGCTCTGATGAACCATATGGCCGGCGCCCTCAACGACGTCGAGGAGGGACCCACCGACCTCCGCATGCAGGCGTCGTGCCTCCCCCTCGGCGTCGAACAGCCGGTCTCCAGAACCCGCCAGGATGCCTGTCGGGACACCAATGTCCGTGTAGCTGGCCTTCGTCAGCAGGGCCGCCGCCAGCATCGATGCCGATTCCGAACACACCGCCCGCAGTTGGGAAGGGCGGCTGGCGATATCTTTTGCGAGAACGGCGAAGTCGGCAGCGACATCCGCTGGGTGGAAGATCTTCTGCATCGTCCAAGGCCAGGCAAGCCTCACAAGCACCGGCAGCAAGGTGTGGCGAAACGCGGTGCCGACGAATGGCAGAGCCGGGAGGGCGGCCAGCGCAAGATCAAGCCGCGGCGGCGGATAGTAATAGCCGGAGACCAGCACGACGCCGGCAACCGAACGAGAATGCCTGCGCGCCAATTCGAGGGCTACCCAAGCGCCCCACGAATGTCCAAGCACGATGTAGTTCTCGATACCCAGCCTGCCGGCGGCGGCATGTATGAGATCGGCTTGGTCGCGGGCAGACCACCGCCGGCCGCGCGACCGCGTGCTTCGCCCGAAGCCCGGCCGATCAAATGCGAGTACCCGATAGGTTTTTGCCGCCTGATCGAAGATGCCGCTCGACTTGAAATCCTGTGCCATGGATCCGTTTCCATGCAGCAGAATGAGCGGCATGCCGGTGCCGGCTTCGATAAAATGCAGGCGAAGGCCGTCAACCTCCATGACATTGCCGTGCGCCCGGCCAACAAGCGCACGTTTGGCGCGGGCGTGATTGTACCCGGCAAGTGCCGACAATGCGGCGATGAGCAGCACGGTCGATAGCTTCGGTCCATCCCTGTCGAACGCCATGCCCATGCCTGCCAGCAACTGCCCTGCCCGGTGCCCTGCCTGCCCAAACCTTCGGAGTGGCGGCTTGTTCCGCTGGACAAAGACGACGCTTTGTAGCCGGCTCAAACGGCCTAGGCGGTAAGCTCTCTATGGGCATGGGACGCGGCGATGGCAGCTTGTCCAAACGCGACCGCAATCTGATTCAGCGCTTTCACAACGTCGCCGATGGCGTACATGCCGGCGACGGAAGTCTGCTGGTGCTCATCGACCGTGACGTAGCCCTCCGCGCAACATCTCGCGCCGACGGCCAGGGCGAGGTGCGAGCGCACCTTGCATCCCAAGGCCGCGTAGACTGCATCGAAGCGCCAGGTCGCTCCATCCTGCAAAATCGCCGCACAACCGTCAGCAGCCGGGCTGAGCCTGTCGAGAGTGTGACGGATGACTATCCCTCTTTCGCCCGCCGCGCGACGCGTGCTGGTTGAAAAGTCCGATGCGTGGGTCCCCAGCATCGTTACGTGTGGTGTGAATCGGCTGAGGAAAATGGCCTCGTGCAAGGCTCTGTCACCCTGCCCCACGACCGCTATCTTCCGGTCGATCACCTCATATCCGTCGCACACCGGACAAAGCCGAACGACACCGGCCGCAATTGCCTCCGCCAAGCGGGGCAATTCGGGTGTCGTGTCGACAATCCCGGTCGACAGGAAAACCTTACGCGCGCGGATTGCGCCGATCGAGGTCTCAGCATCAAAGCCTCCCTCGCCAGCGGCCAGCGAAAACACCTGCCCCCGCATCAAGGTTGCTCCGTACAAGCTCGCGTGGCGGCCAAGCCGATCGAGAAGGTCGGGGCCACTTATCCCTTCGGGAAAGCCCGGACAGTTATGGCTTTTCGGGATCAGAGCGGCACGGGGCTGGCCGGCATCGACCACCAGCACGCGATGGCGAAAACGGGCGAGATATTGGGCCGCGGTCAGTCCCGCTGGCCCGCCTCCGACGATCAGCACATCTTCAGCGTCGGCGAGCGGGTGACCGGCATGGCTTTCACCGCAGGTTTGCTCCATCAGCGGCGAACTATCTGGTTCGTTCGATGTTCCAGCACGACACGCGGAGAGACCGCATAAGCCCGGCCGGCTTCAGCCGCAGCCAGAGAGCTTCGATCTCGTTGTCACACCGGTCCTGCTCGGCGTCGAAACCTTCTTACCGCTTCGGGGTTAATCCTGACGGACAAGGTGAGCACCTGCGAAACACAACCGCTGACCTCGTCCTCAAACGACGTCGGGCGGCTCGCAGGCCATGAATGATATAAGTGAAGAGCTGAGGCCGCCGACAAAGGGCGCTGCCGAACTCGCTCAAACGGGGAGCGCCATTTTATGAATGGATGCCTCAAGGCTTCAGATGATCCGGGTCGCTACCTTTAACGTAAACGGCGTCAACGGTCGATTGCCGGTTCTGCTCAAATGGCTGGGTGAGACGCACCACGACATCATCTGTCTCCAGGAATTGAAAACATCGGACGAAAAGTTTCCTGCCGATGCCATCAGCAACGCCGGCTACGGGGCGATATGGCACGGACAGAAGTCGTACAACGGCGTAGCCATTCTCGCTCGGGGCAAGCAGCCGCATGAGCGTCGGCGCGGGTTGCCCGGTGACGCCGATGACACGCATAGCCGTTACATCGAGGCGGAGATCGACGGTCTCGTCGTTGGTTGCCTATACCTGCCCAACGGCAACCCGGCGCCTGGTCCGAAGTTCGACTATAAGCTCCGCTGGTTCGAGCGGCTGATCGACTACGGACGGCTCCTGATCAAGGACGCGCCCGCCAGCCTGCTTTGCGGCGACTACAACGTGGTGCCGGCGCCGATCGACGCCGCGGTTCCGGCACGATGGCTGGGCGACGCCGTCTACTTCCCGGAGAGCCGACAGGCTTACGCCGACCTGCTTGCCGATGGCTGGACCGACGCCGTCAGGCTGATCCGTCCCGAGAGAGGCGTCTATACCTACTGGAATTTTTCCTATCGGGGCGGTTACGACCGCAGTTCCGGCCTTCGCATGGACCATCTTCTCGTGAGCCCCTCGCTAACGAACAGGCTGGCCGGCGCGGGCGTGGATGAGACGGTACGGGGATGGGACAAGCCAAGCGATCACGCGCCAGCCTGGATCGAACTCGACTGGCCCCGGTGAACCGAGACATCGGGCTTCAGCCAGACCGCATGACGCCAGGTTCGTCCGCCTCTCTTAATCGTTGCGAATCCTCGGGGGCGGCGACCAGATCCTGGAATCCAAGTGTGACGACGAGATAACCCGCCTCGTCGTAGACTTTCGTCACCCAGCTGGTCGGGTCCGCGCCATCGATAATTCCGTCAAGCATGGCCTCCTTGGCTGCGCGCTTCGCCTCTTTGATGGCCTCATCCCGATCAGCCATGTCGGCGAAGATTGCAGGCTGGGACATGACCTCGATAAACTCGAAACGAAATTTCGGCATCGATCCCTCCTGTCGGTGGTGATAACGGATCGGCCATTGCTGGCAGGGTGACGGTCAACGCCACCGTTTCGAAAAGGATGCACCGATTGTGCGCCCCTGCATCGGCAGAGGTCAGGCAGCGTTGCTGGCGTCCCTTTGCCGGTCGTCCTGCCAACGCGCGCGCACGGCAATCATCAGCATGGCCGATTCCGTGATCCCGGTCTGGAACAGCCTGATCAGCTCTCTCGCGATGGAGTGAGCCGCCGCGGTGTCCGGCAAAATGGCAAACTCCTGGCACATCGCGTCGAAGACCGCGCGAAGCGTGTCCAGGTCATTCGGGTAGAGGGTATCCGTGCGAATGGGTCGGTCAAGCATCAAGCGTCTCCAAACGAGCGAGAGTGCGATGGTCTCCCAAGCAGCGGAGCCCGTTACATGCCCGCTGACCTCTCGCTTATGCGGCACAGCGCGCGACGTGTCGCTAACCTATGATGGACCGAGGCAAGTTCGCGCACAAAAGATCCAATTGCGTATAGTGACGCGGCTATCGCTACGCCCAATGGAAGTCGCACGACCGTTGGAACCGCGAGTGTTCTAAAGTTCAAGGCGACCAAAGGGACATCGTTGATGTTTCTTGCCGTTCAAGCCGCGTCTCGTCGTGTGTCACTCAAGGTGTTCGCGCGAACCGCCGGCCTGCCCGTCAAAGAAGCGTGCGGGCCGCAATGGAACTCTTGGCCGTCAACTGCATTATCCAGTCCGGGCAAAACGGGGGCGATATGGGGGTCACTTCAGGCGATCGTCAATCTGAACTGCAACGCTTCGAGCTGTTGGCGGCGCTGGGCGACCGGATTCGCGAGATTACTGATCCTGCCGAACTGGCCCACGCAGCCGCGGAACTGGTAGGGAGACATTTCGATGTCAGCCGAGCCGGATACGGCACGATCGATCTTGAGAAAGAAACCATCACGATCGAGAGGGATTGGAACGCGCCAGGCATCAAAAGCCTGGCTGGGACCCTGAATTTCAGGAACTACGGCTCGTATATCGAGGACTTGAAGCGGGGCGACACCGTTGTCTTCGACAATGCCGAGACAGACCCGCGAACAAGGGACCATGCAGAGGCTCTCAAAGCCATCAGCGCCCAATCCGTCATCAACATGCCGGTTACCGAGCATGGCGGTTTGGTGGCGCTGCTATACCTGAACCACTCCGCGCCCAGACGCTGGGCCAAGGAGGAGGTCGCCCTTATTTCGGAAGTGGCGGACCGGACGCGTACCGCCATAGAGCGGCTTCGCGCTGAGCGAGCGCTGCGTGAGAACGCCGAACGCCTGGCTTTTCTCGACCGTCTTGGAAGGGAGATTGCCCTCGCGGCCGACGCCGACGCCGTCATGGCGATCACCACTCGTCTGTTGGGCGAACATCTTGCCGTCTCGATTTGCGCCTACGCCGACATGGAGCAGGACCGGGACCATTTCACCATCCGTGGCGACTGGAGCGCACCCGGCTCGCCCAGCATCAAAGGGTATTACAGTCTTACCGATTTTGGTCGCCTGGCGGTCACCAATCTCAGCGCCAATCGGCCGCTCATCATCAACAACAACCTCGAGGAAATCGCGCCCGAGGAGGCAAAGACCTTTCAGGACATCGGCATAACGGCAACCATCTGCATGCCCTTGGTAAAACAGGGCCGGCTGACCGCCCTGATGGCCATTCACGACAAGCAGCCCCGCGTCTGGTCACAGCGCGAACTGTCCTTGCTGACGGAGGTGACGGAGCGGTCCTGGGCTCACATCGAGCGCGTTCGCTCGGAACAGGCGGCCCGGGCCAGTGAGGAGCGCCTCCGGCTTGCCACGGACGCAGCCGCTATCGGGACCTGGGACTACGATCCCGTCACCAAGGCGCTGCGGTGGGATGACCGGTGCAAAGCCCTTTTCGGCCTCCCGCCAGACGCGGAGGTAACATATGAAAGCGCGTTCCTGGCGGGTATTCATCCAGAAGATCGGGCCCGCGCCGACGAGGCCGTACGCCAGGCGCTCGCGCCGGGCACGTCTTCCCGCTACGACATCGAATATCGGACGGTCGGCTTGCACGACGGCAAGGAACGCTGGATTGCGGCAGCGGGCGAGTCGCTTTTCCAGTCAGGGCGCGCGGTCCGCTTCATTGGTACCGTCATGGATATCACCGCGCGAAAGCGGGTGGAGCATCAGCTTCAGATGATGAACGTCACCGCTGCCGCGGTAGCGGCCGAGCTCGACGTGGAGCGGATTGTTCAAACGGTAGCTGATGCCGGCGTAGCGCTGTCGGGCGCACAATTCGGAGCTTTCTTCTACAATGTGATCGACGACAAGGGCGACAGCTACATGCTCTACGCCCTGTCGGGCGCACCTCGCTCCGCGTTCGAAAAATTTCCAATGCCTCGCAACACGGCGGTGTTCGACCCCACTTTCCGCGGGAGAAGCGTGGTGCGCTCCGACGACATCCTCGCCGACCCCCGCTACGGCAAGAACTGGCCCCGCAAGGGAATGCCGGAGGGCCATCTGCCAGTGCGTTCCTATCTTGCGGTACCGGTCGTCTCGCGTTCGGGAGAGGTGCTGGGCGGCCTCTTCTTTGGTCATGCAGAGATCGGCGTCTTCGCCGAACAGCAAGAGAAGGCCTTGCTGGGGCTTGCGGGCCATGCCGCGACGGCAATCGACAATTCTCGACTGTTCAAGGCGCTGCAGACGCTCAATGGCACCCTTGAACAACGTGTCATGGACGAAGTCGCCGAACGCACCAGAGCAGAAGAGCACCTGCGGCAGGCCCAGAAGATGGAAGCTGTCGGACAGCTTACCGGTGGCATCGCGCACGACTTCAACAATATGCTGGCTGTCATCATCGGCGGACTGAACCTTGTGCAGCGCAAGCTCAGAAACGGCGATACCAACGTCCACCAGTTCGTGACCGGCGCGATCGATGGAGCCCAACGTGCTGCAGAACTTACCAAGCGGCTGCTTGCCTTCTCTCGCCAGCAACCTCTGGCGCCCAAGCGCCTGAATCCAAATCGCCTCGTCTCGGATATGAGTGAATTGCTGAGCCGGACGCTTGGCGAGACAATCCAAATCGAGACCGTGCTCGCCGCGGGACTTTGGCATGTGGAAGTCGACGCAGGGCAGCTGGAAAGCGCGTTGCTCAACCTTTGCGTCAACGCGCGGGATGCCATGCCCGCTGGTGGAAGGCTGACCATCGAGACATCCAATGCCCATGTCGACGACCGGTATGCGAGAGAAAACGCAATACCCTCCGGCCAGTATGTGATGATAGCTGTCACGGACACCGGAACCGGCATGACCGCTGACGTGTTGGCCAGAGCCTTCGATCCGTTCTTCACCACAAAGGGGGTTGGCAAAGGCACCGGGCTGGGGCTCAGCCAGGTTTATGGATTTGTTCGCCAGTCCGGCGGCAGCGTCAAGATCTATTCCGAGCAGGGTATCGGAACCACTTTGAAAATCTATCTGCCGCGCTCGCACGGCGACGTGGTCGACAGCCCGGCCGAGTCCGTGGCGGGCGAGCACCCCGGCAGTGAGGACGAGATCATCATGGTTGTCGAGGATGAAGATCGCGTCCGGCTGATGGCTGCGGAGGCGCTGCGGGAACTGGGCTATTCCGTGTTGGAAATGCAAGGGCCGCGGGACGCGCTGGCGGCCGTCGCAAGCGGGCAAGTGCCGTCGCTTCTGTTCACTGACGTCGTCATGCCGGAGATGTCCGGCCGGGAACTGGTGGATCAGGTCAAGAGCATGCACCCGTCGCTAAAAGTGCTCTACACCACCGGCTACACACGAAACGCGATTGTCCACAACGGCACACTTGATTTTGGAACGGAGCTTTTAACCAAGCCCTACACGATTGACGAATTGGCAGAGAAGATCCGTAAGGTGCTGGATCGCAAGTGAATGGTCACTGTCCGAGGCACACCAATCCCTCTCCGCTTCAGTTACTTTACGGGACGCCGCGCTTGGGCGGAATTGATGCCTTCGGCAAGACAACTGCCGTACCGCAGAGGCTATTGGGGCTTCGTGCACCCAACAGTGAAACCTTTTCCCTACTCGCAGCTTGTTTGCGACACCGGAGGAAACGATCGTGTCAAGGCGAGATGGAGAAATGGGGGATCAACCGACCAAGAGGCGTCGTACACGTCCCTTGAAGGGCGAGGACGCGGAGGTCCGGCATGTCGTCGAAACGCATGACCTGTCGCCCGCTCAGGCAAGGGAGCTGGTACGTCGCCACGGCAACGATTGGCGCAAGATCGATGAGGCGGCGAAGTCATACAAGGACAGCACCTGACGGAAGCCTCCAGGTCTCTCGGGAAGACGCTAAATCCTATTTACAGCAGCGGCTCATCTCGCCTGACAGGCTTGTTCGAGAGCCCGCGATTTCCAATTGAAAAAGAAAGCCCACTGCCTCGGGGGAGTGCAGCGGGCGATCGGCTAGGAGTTGAGGGGACATCTCCACGCTGGGTAAACAACAGATCAACAGCGGATCGGTTCCAACGCTGCTCTCCGTTCATTCGCTTCGCAATACGCGCCCGTGGCAAGGGAGCCGACGCCTAATCTCTTTCCGTGCCTTGTTCATCATCAGAATGATCGATGAATTCCCCCTCTTGCAAGCTCATAACCGGGTATCAACCGCAAACCCAGGCAAGCCATGCTCCCGGCGTATTTGAATGCACCAGCAGCGGATCAGGACCATCACCAGGATTCTCGGCCCTCCCGCAGATGGATAGACGTCCCGGCCTACGCCCTGGATCAAGGTGGCCCGGCGCTGCGCCTTCATCAGAAGTTGGGCCCGGCGTTTGCGGATGTCGGGATTGCCGATCAGCTCAAGAAAGTCGCGGCCCAATATTCCGAAAAAGCCGCCGTGCATGACGGCGTGAATCAACTGTCGTATTTCGAGCTTGCAACTGCCGTCGAAGTCCTGTCCCGCCGGATCGCTGCCGTCGTTCCCGAGGGGCGACCGATCGGAATTTATCAACCAAACTCCGTCTGGTACATCGTTGCTGTCTTGGCGAGCATGGCGGCGGGAAGGATTTCGGTCCCGCTCAACGCTCGGGACCCAATCGCCCGTGTCAACGAGATCGTGGGCGTCGCGCGGCTCCGCGCCATTCTTGGCGTTGGAAACCGGCATGCGGGTTTACCCGAGGACATCCGGTGGATCGATGTGACTGCCAGCCCCGCGCCGACGGAGCGGCTGTCATCAACGCAATTGCCTGCCGTATCCGTCGATGCACCGGCGATGGTTCTTTACACGTCTGGCAGCACCGGATCTCCAAAGGGCATAGTCAACAGCCAGCGCAGCCTGCTCTGGCGGGTGCACCAATATGCCGATGCGTGTCACATCAATTCCGACGATGTCTTCCTCCCCTTGACCGGGCCCGCCACCATAGCCGGATGTCGAGAAATCCTGACTTCGGTCCTGTGCGGCGCCACTTTGCATATGGTCGACGTGGAAGCGATCGGCCTGCGTGCGGTTCGCGAGCGAATGCAGCAGGTTGGCGCGACGCTTACTTACCTCGTGCCCGCGCTGCTTCGCGCCCTCATGGCCAATGCCCCCGCCGATGCGTTCGGGTCGCTCAGGGTGGTCCGCGTCGGCGGCGAGAAAGTGCTTTGGACCGACATTGCCCTTTTGCGAAAGGCGATTCCTGCTCATTGCCTCGTACAGATCGGCTACTCGTCAACCGAGACGACCGGGTCACAATGGTTTCTGCCTCGCGTTCAACCAAAGAACCAAACATCCGTGCCGGTCGGCCGGCTCTTGCCAGGAATAGCTTTTGCGATCGTCAACGAGGACGGTGACAGCGTACCGCGGGGCGGAAGCGGGGAACTCGTCATCAAGAGCCCCTACGTCTTGCTCGGCCACTGGGAAAACGGCACCGTCATCCCCGCCGAGGCGGACCCCGATGATCCAAGTCAACGGATATTCGCGACCGGCGATCTCGTCCAATTGGACAATCGGGGCCTGCTGAGGATCGTCGGCCGCAAGGGGCGGCAGATAAAGATCAACGGTCGGCGCATCGAGCCGGCCGAAGTCGAGAGGATCCTGCGCTCCGCCTCGTCAGTCGAGGATGCGGTGACGATCGTGACCGAGGCCAACGAACTGGTCGCTTTCGCGATCCCCAGGAATTCCGCCGGTCCGGCCTTCGCCGACGACCTTCGCCAGCTGCTTGCAAAGACGCTACCGCCGCCACTGCGGCCGCTTCGGCTCCACAGGGTAGAGGACATTCCGCGCCTGGCGGGCGGAAAAATAGATGTGGCGAAACTCGGGAAAATGGATCTTCTGGCCAAGAAGCCTACCCAAGTTGCCGATCCACCGATTTCAGGCAGCGATCTCAAGGCCCATCAAGCAGTGCAGAATGCCTGGACCAGGGTCCTCAACACGCGGGCAGCCGTCGGGCGATGGGATGAAGCGGGAGGGGACTCGCTGAAGCTGCTCCACTGCGTCATGGAGATCGAGAACGAAATCGGCCAGGAACTGGATCTTGAGGCATTTACCGTCGGGATGAGCGCCGAAGCGATGGTCAGCGCGGTCGCGTCCGCACAAGCCGGCAATGCGCCCGATCATGTGCTGGAGCATGATCGGCCTTTTCTCTTTCTGTTTCCCGGCTCCGTGGGCTATGGGCCTAGTCTTGCAGCCTTCGCCTCAGCCATGGGCAAAGTCGCAACGGTCCGTCCGATAAGATATCCCAGCCTCGCGACCATTCTCAGCGGCCAGAACGATCTTGCCGCCATGGTGGACGCCGCGCTTGAACAGATCAACCGCATCCAGCCGTCGGGCCATGTAAGGCTACTCGGCCACTCGCTCGGCGGAGCCGTCGCATTCGAAGTTGCCGTGCGCCTGCTGAAGGAGGGAAGGTCCGTCAAGTTTGTCGGTATCCTCGACACCAGCCTGGCTGGCGAGCGGAGCCGTCCGTGGGAGACAATCACCCGCACCTTGCGTCGGGTCCGGTCCAACCGCATGTCACCCTATCGAATGGCCTGCCGTGTTTTGGCGAAGCTCACGGTCAAGCTCGGCCAGGAAGCTCGTCTTGCCCAAGCCATCGACCACTTTTCCCGAGGACAATTCAACGCAACCAGCTTCCGCATCAAGCTGGAGCTGCAGGAAGTCTTGCGTGCGCAGGCCTTCTTCCGTTGGTTGGAGCAGCCAAGAACGGTGCTCCCGATCACCGGAACGCTGTTCCGTTGCGCGCGACCGGGAATGCCTCTTGCGATCGGATGGGATCGGGTGTTCGCGGACCTGCAGGTCATCCCGATTGCCGGCAACCACATTGATCTGGTCGTCGAGCCTCACATCGGCGTCAATCGTCCGCTGATCGAGGAGGCGGTCGCTCGCACTTATTCGCCGGCCGAGTCTTCAACCATGAAAGGCAGCTTCGCGTGACTTCGCGGTTCGGCAAGGATGTTCTGGCACTGGATGCGGCCGCGGAGGTCGACCGCATCGTAGCATCCGTGCGCGAGCAGGTATTGGTCACGCTCCGCCGGCGCGGAGTGGTGGTCGGGCTCTCAGGCGGCATCGACAGTTCGGTGGTCGCGTCGTTGTGCGTGGCTGCCTTCGGCAAGGACAGGGTGCTCGGGATCTTCATGCCGGAGCGTGACTCGTCCGGGGACTCGCTGAGGCTGGGGCGCGTTATCGCCGGTCAGCTGGGCATCGACACCATCGCCGAGGACATTGCGCCGGCGCTCGACGCCATCGGTGCCTATAGCCGGCAGATAGAGGCCATTCGCACCGTTGTTCCGGACTACGGCGAAGGGTGGAAATGCAAGCTGGTGCTGACCTCGGTGCTGGAGAGCAAAGGCCTCAATATCACCCGTCTCACCGTTCAGGACCCCCAGGGGAAGATCGATACCGTGCGCCTGTCAGGAGCGGCCTATCTGCAGATAGTGGCCGCGACCAATTACAAGCAGCGCATTCGCAAGATGACTGAGTACTATCACGCGGACCGTCTCGGCTATGCGGTGGCGGGCACGCCTAACCGGCTCGAATATGATCAGGGTTTTTTCGTCAAGCAAGGCGACGGAATCGCTGACCTGATGCCGATCGTCCACCTCTACAAGACGCAGGTCTATCAACTGGCGGAATATCTCGGTGTGGACGGGGAGATCCGGCGCAGGCCGCCGACGACCGACACCTTCTCCATGGCGCAGAGCCAGGAGGAGTTCTACTTCGCCCTGCCCTATCATCAGACGGACCTATGCCTCTACGGCGTGAACCATGGCATCTGCGCCGATGATGTCGCTGATGTTGCCGGGTTGTCACCAGACGAGGTCCAGAAGGTCTTCAAGGATATCGAAGCCAAGCGTCGAGCGGCGCGCTATCTGCACGCCCAGCCTTTGCCTTCGGTGCCAATGACGGTGGACTGAACGGATGTGCGGGATCGCCGGAATTGTCGCGCTGAGCGCCACTGCCCCACCTCCTTCGCGGGAAGCGCTGTTGCGTATGGTGGGCGCGCTTGCACACCGCGGACCCGACGAGCGGGGGCTGTATCGCGACCGACGCGCGGGTTTGGCGCATGCCCGCCTGTCCGTGGTCGACCTGCTGCACGGCCAGCAGCCACTCGCCGACGTCAGCGGCCTGACATGGATCGTCTTCAACGGTGAAATCTTCAACTACGTCGAATTGCGCGACAAGTTGATCGCGCTTGGTCACCGCTTCCGCACGCATAGCGACACGGAAGTCGTGCTCCACGCTTACCAGGCCTGGGGCCAGGCCGCCTTTGAACGGATGAATGGTCAATGGGCAGTCGCGATATGGGACTCTGCTGCCGGCCGCCTGATCCTGTCGCGTGACCGCTACGGCATCTGCCCGCTGTATTATTGCGAGCACGGCGGCCGCGTCTTCTTTGCAAGCGAAGTCAAAGCCATTTTCGCTGCGGAAACAGCGATTCCTCGCGCCTTTGATCCGACAGGAATCGATCAGACGTTTACATTCTGGACGGTGATCCCACCGCAGAGCGTCTTCGAAGGCGTCAAGGAACTGCAGCCTGGACATATCCGACTCTATGAGGGTGGCGTGGTACGGGAGACGGCCTTCTGGGAGCCGCATTATCCCCGAATTTCCGCTTCGGACCCTGAATGGTTCAGCGGCTCGTGCGACGATGCCGTCGAGGCGGTCCGCGGTGCGCTCGAAGCCGCGACGGCGCTGCGGATGGTGCAGGCCGACGTGCCGGTGGGCTGCTATTTGTCCGGTGGGCTCGACAGCTCGCTTGTCGCGGCGCTTGGGAGACGTTTCGCGGGGAAGCGCTTCCAGACATTCTCCTTGCGTTTTGCCGACGAGGAATACGACGAGACCTATTTCCAGCGCCTGGTCGCCGCCGCCACCGCGAGCGAGCACCACGAGGTGGTGATTTCCCGCCGCGACATTGCAGCGGTTTTTCCCGAGGTCGTCTACCACGCCGAGCGGCCAATCCTGAGGACGGCCCCGGCACCGCTCTTCCTTCTGTCCAAGTTGGTCCGCGAGCGCGGCATCAAGGTTGTGCTGACAGGGGAAGGCGCCGACGAGATGTTCGCCGGCTACGACCTTTTCCGCGAAGGCAAGGTTCGCCGCTTCTGGGGGCGTCAACCTGCTTCGAACCGGCGTGCGCGACTGCTTGAGCGACTCTACCCCTATCTGTCGCGCTCACCGGTGCACCAACAGGCCATGGCGCGACAGTTCTTCGGGCGCGATCTTGATGCCTGCGACAGGCCCGGCTTTGCACATGACACGCGCTGGCGCACCACGAGCGCCATCAAGCGCCTATTCTGCCCCGACATGCGCGGCGCCTCGCAGCACCGCAATGCAGTCTCCGAACTGCTCGCCCCTCTCCCCGCCGAATTTTCGCGATGGAGCTTCCTTGCCCAGGACCAGTATCTCGAAATCCGAACGCTGATGTCGGGCTACCTGCTCTCCTCGCAGGGCGACAGGATGCTGATGGCACACTCGGTCGAGGGGCGCTTCCCCTATCTCGACGACGATGTCGTGGCGCTCGCGAATTCGCTTCCGGATGCTTACAAGTTGCGCGTCCTCGACGAAAAGCACGTGCTCAAGCGAGTGGCGCAGCCGATCGTGCCACCGCAAGTCGTTGCCCGCACGAAGCAGCCCTACAGGGCGCCAAACGCGCTTAGTTTCGTTGGTCATGATGCACCAGACTACATTCGCGAAGCACTGTCGGACACGGCATTGCGCGCGGCAAATGTCTTCGATCCGAAATCGGTGGCTTTCCTGCTTGGAAAGTGCCGGTCCAAGGCCGGCGACGGCGATCTCTCCAACTCCGACAACATGGCACTGGTCGGCGTGCTGTCGACCCAGCTTCTGCATCAGCAGTTCATCGCGAGCCGCCCACGCGGAGCGGACAAAGCCGAGCTCAGGATCGACGTTGATCACGAGCAGCGGGAAAGGGTCCTGGCATGATGCACGGCGCCGTACCACTCCTGCAGGACTACCTCATCCATTCCGCCGGCCGGCTTGGCGGCAAGGTCGCGTTGGTGGCCGGCAAGCAACGCGTCACCTACGCGGAGATCGATGAGCGCTCCGACAGGATCGCGCATTTCCTGGCCGCGGCCGGCGTCGAGCGCGGCGACCGCGTCATGATCTTCGCCGACAATACGGTCGAAACCGTCGTCAGCTTCTGGGCGGTCCTCAAGGCGAACGCCGTGGTCTGCATCGTCAACCCGCTTACGAAAAGCGAGAAGCTTCATTACCTGCTCAACGATTGCCTGCCAGCGGCGCTGATCACGGACAGCCATCTGCACTCGATATTCTCCCGGCCGTCGCGCGACTGTCACTCGCTGCGGGCGGTGATTGTCTCTGGGCCGGTCGACGAGGCCGAGTTCAACCGATTGCCGCACGCCGTGCGTTGGGACACGATCATCGAAGGACCTTCTGTTGCGCCGCCGCGCAAATCGATCGACATCGATCTCGCCGCCATCGTCTACACCTCCGGATCCACCGGCGAACCCAAGGGGGTCATGTTGACGCACGGCAACATGACTGCCGCGTGCGCATCGATCGCCTCCTATCTGGAGCTGCGTGAGGATGAGGTGATCCTCAACGTTCTGCCCCTCGCCTTCGACTACGGGCTCTATCAGATGATCATGGCCTTTCGCACCGGCGCACGGCTCGTCCTCGAGCGCTCCTTCGCCTTTCCGGCGCAGATCCTTCAGGTCATCAAGGACGAGCAGATCACAGGTTTTCCGGGCGTGCCCACGATCTTCGCGGCGCTTGCGGAACTCAGATCGCTGAAGAGCAACGATTTCGCGAGCATCCGCTATGTCACCAATACCGCGGCCGCCCTGCCGCTCAAGCAGATTGCCATGCTCAGGGAGCTGTTTTCGGGCGCACGCATCTATTCCATGTACGGCCTCACCGAATGCAAACGCTGCAGCTATCTGCCGCCCGACGATCTCGGGCGAAAGCCCCTCAGCGTAGGCATTGCCATTCCCAACACAGAAGTGTGGATCGTCGACGAGAGTGGTAGGCGGGTCGGTCCGGGCGTCGTTGGCCAACTTGTCGTTCGCGGCGCAACGGTGATGAAAGGCTATTGGGGCAAGCCAGAGGCCACGGCAAGGAAGCTGAAGCCGGGGCCGCTGCCGGGCGAGCAGGTCCTCTACACGGGCGACTACTGCCGGATGGACGCTGAAGGCTATTTGTACTTCGTCGGCCGCGGTGACGAGATCATAAAATCACGAGGCGAAAAGGTCGCTCCCAAAGAGGTGGAAAGCGTGCTGATGGACGTCCCTGGGGTGAAGGAAGCCGCGGTCATCGGTGTTCCCGACGACCTCCTCGGGCAAGCGGTCAAAGCATTCGTCGTCATCGAGCAGGGAAGAATTGTCGGCGAAAGGCAGCTCCTGATGGAGTGCCGGAAACGGCTGGAGAGTTTCATGGTGCCAAAGACCATCGTCATCGTGCCCAGCCTGCCGATGACCGATACCGGAAAACTCAAGAAAGCGGCCCTGTCGTAGATTGTTTCAGAAGCGCGATCGCAAGTCGCCTTTGCAACGGAGGATGGATTAGATGGATTCCATGATATCGGCCGCGGAAAGCGACGACATTCATATCAACCAGATCCGCAGCTTCCTGGCCTCGAATTTCTACATCGCGGACGTCAAGGCGCTATCCCTCACCGCATCATTGCTCGATCAGGGGATCGTCGACTCGACCGGAGTGCTCGAGGTGATCGGGTTCATCGAAGAGACTTTCGGCATCACAGTGGAAGACAGTGAACTCCTGCCGGAAAACCTCGATTCGATTCAAGGAATCGCGCGGTTCATCGTTCGCAAGAAGAAATGATCTGGCGCAAGAAGCAATGATCTGGACGGTCGGCCCGATACCGGCCGAACGCGGTCATGCCTGCCGCCTGGCCCCTGCCAGGACCACCCGCACTTCACCGGCATGGTTGGCGAAGGTGCGTATCTGCTCGTAGCCCTTGCTGCGCTCCAGAAGACTTATGACCTGGCGGTCCTGACCAAGCCCCACCTCGAACAGCAGGACGCCGCCTGGTCGGAGGTAGCGCAGCGCGTCCTTGACGACCCGCATATGAATGCTGAGCCCATAAGGACCGGCCGCGAATGCCTCTCGCGGCTCAAGCACGACCAGATGGCGGCGATCACCCTCGAGCCGCTTCTCCGAAATGTAGGGCGGATTGCAGACGATGGCATCAAGCGTGCCGTTGAGCTCCAGTCCGGACACGCCTTCGAACAAATCACCCTGATGCACTGAAATCCGGTCAGTCAAGCCATGATGAACGACATTTCGCCGCGCCGCGTCGATACAGCCGTCGGTAAGATCGCAGGCCCAAACTCGGGCGGATTGGATATGGCTAGCGATCGCGCAGGCCAGGTTGCCGGCGCCACAGCACATGTCGACGACACGCGGCGCCGGCAGGTCCATTGCGCGCAGGACATCTACGGCAACGGAGCCGAGCAGCTCTGTTTCCGGCCGCGGCACCAGTGCACCGGGCGCAACCAGGATCTTCATTCCCATGAAGATGATGCTGCCTTTGTTGTAAGCGCCGGCGACGCTGATCTCTTCGCTCACGACCGTTCTCGCAACGACATCGAAGATATTGCCGCTACCGGCGACGCCGGCAGCGATTGTCTATTGCACCGCCGCGTTTTCGAGCGCGCTGCTGAACCTGACCTCGATCGTATCACCCGGCGCCACTGCGGTATCCTGGTCGGCCGGCTGCTTGCGCCATTGCGCATCGACGGAGCGGATGATCGTCACCTGGGCCCGCACGGTTTCGCCGCCGATCGGCTGCGGCAAGGCGGATGCTCCCTGCGGCTGCAATTTCTGGCTGACCGCGTGCAGCCTTGCGGTGATGTCGGCAAGGCGCGCCTGTGTATCCCGCAACTCGTTCAACAAACCGGCACGCCTCTGGTTGTCATTGCGCTCGATCTGCCTTGCAAGATCATCCTGTTGGCGCCGAGCCCTCATGAGTTCGACCGAAGTTTCAAGCGCACGGCTCGAGGACAGAAGCACCGCGCGCCGGACATCGGCGAGCCGGTTGTTGGTCAGGTTGCCAGCCTTGAAGAGCTTGGTCACCTGCGCCAAATCCTCTTCATCGGCCTTGACTCCATCGGCTTCGTCCTGCTCGCGCTGGAGCAACGCCTGGACCTGGGTCGCTGCATCCTTGGCGCCCTTCTCCAGAAAGCTCTGCTCCTGCCCGAAATTGTCCAGCGAGAGCTTCAGCCCTTCTGCCTCGGCCTGCGCGATTTCGGTTGCGAGGGAAGAAGACAGCGGAAAGCCCTGGGGGGCCTTCATGTCGAAATCGGGCTGCTTTTGAAGTTCGGCACGTATGCGCGCACTGTGGAAATAGTCCTTGATGTATTCTCCCCAGATCGTCTCATAATCGCGCTGCAGGTCCGTTGGGTCCGGCCCAGCCTGGTTCGCCCGTGCACGCAAGAGGCTGAAGCCGCCGGCGACGGCTATCGCCTGCCGAACCGTCATGAGCGGACGAAAGGCCTGCTGCCCAGGAGCGAGCACTTCGCCAGTCACGTAGATTGGACGGTATTCAGCGATGATCGCCGTCACGTCGCCGGGCCTGACGACCGCCACCTGCTCACGGCCGTCCGGCATGCGTATGTGGTAGATCTTGGTCGGCAGGATCGCCTGCAAGCGCGTCTGAAGTTCGGACGGGGTCAGGCCAGCGACAGGCACCGTGCCTGCCTCAGCGAGGACGATGGTGCCGTCCATCTGCACCACCGCACGCTGCGTCCGCTCGGGAAGCGAGGTGATTGCGATCTCGATGGTGTCTCCGGGCGAAATTCGATAGATCGTCGCATCGGCTGCCGCAGCCATCGGCAGGGCGCAAAGCATCGCAAGCGTCGCAAGCAAGAATCGGCTAAGGTTGACCATTCGCGACAATCTCCTTCTTGTCCTGGTTTTCGGGCCAGTCGACGCGGGTGACGAAGTCGTAAACCGGTCCACCGGCCACGCCCCAATTGCTGGACCAGATCACCTGTGTGCCGTCCGGCGAAGGTGACGCATGCGTCTCGCTCCAGTAGTCGAAAGGCGCGTTGCGGGTCTGCACGATGCGCCGAACTTCGCCGCTGCCGTCGATGCGCAACGCGATGACTTCCCGTGCATATGGTGCCCAGCCTGGATTGGCCGATATCTCCTCCGGGTTGCCGCCATAGGTCAGGAAGACCCAGCCGGGCCGCTTCAGAGCACGCGACGATGCATGCTCTGCTTCGCCGTATCCGGTCAGGGAGGTCACCTTCCCATCGGACAGTCTTCGCTTGATCACGTGATACTTGTCGGGGCCGGATTTGCTGATGCCAACATAGACCTCGCTGCCGTCGTCATCGAGCGTAAGGTCTCCGTGGCCCGGGCGGTGATGGTCTGTCCACCTCTGTCGCAAGGTACCATCGACACTGAAAATGGCCCTCTGCTCGGTGCCGTCTGCCAGGTTTTGAAAGCAAAGGATGTTCGTGCCGAGCGGGGAGATGGTGCAGGAGCTGGTGGTTCCGGGAACCTGAGCGAGATCGATGTCCGGGAATTTGAACCGATCCGCAAGATCGAAGGCGAACACCACCGCTTTTCCATCAGCGCGGACAGCGCGGACAGCTATACGTTTGCCGTCACGGCTTGGATTGCCCTTCGACGGCCCGAACTGCAGATCGTGGTATTGAGCCGTGACGAAGACAACGTCTTCGTGGTTTGTCCTTGGCGCCCATGTCGAGATCTTCCGATCCTCAACGCAGATCATCACGTCTGCGTTTCGAGGATGCCATTCGCATTCACCGCCTTTGTCGCGGTGGAATAGCGGAGCATATGTCTTGCCGTCGAGGAAGCACAGCCCGTTGCAGCCATTGGCCAGCACGAGCAGGCTCTGGTCCGCATTCCAGGCTTGAGCGCTCGAATAGCGATGGCTGCAATATTTCGTCCCACACACGACACCTCCCCCAAGTGCGCCGGGTTTGGTGATGCGCATGAAATTCGTGCCGAATGCCGGATCTGTCGCGGGATGCAGATAATCTGGGAGATCTATCGGCATTGGCGCGACGAACGTCGTGGACATGCTGTTTCCCTGACTGTCGGCCGCCCGCAGCAGGACGGCAAAGGCGATCAGGAGCAGTGCCAATGGAAATGGGTAAAACCTCATGTCATGTAGCTCATTTCGCGGCGTACCCGACCTTCGCCTAGGCGCGCCCGCCACCAATCGATGGTTCTGGCCAAGCCGTGGCGCAAACTCGTTTGCGCAGTCCATCCGGTTTCGCGTTCGAGCCGTGATGAATCGGCCAGCAGAGCGCGAACCTCGGAGTTTTGCGGCCGCAATCGACTCTCGTCGCGGTGAACGGGCTTCTTGCAGTTGCTCAGTTCGCGCACGAGATCGAGCACGTCCGATATGGTCACGGCACGCTGGCTTCCAGCATTATAGGCATGGCCGAATTCGAGTGTGGCTGAACCCGCGCTCAGGAAGGCAGCCGCTGTGTCCTCGACGAAGGTCAGGTCGCGGACCGGGCTGGTATCTCCCACCATGATCGAAACACATTTTGGATCGAGCGCCTGCCGGATGATTGTCGGTATTATGGCTCGTTCGCTTTGTCGCGGCCCGAATGTATTGAACGGCCGGAGGATCACGACGGGCAGGTCGAACGATCTGGCATACGACTGCGCCATCATGTCGGCGCCGATCTTGGACGCCGAATATGGCGATTGTCCCTGAAGAGGATGGGACTCGCTGATCGGCATGCTGAGCGCCGTGCCGTAAACCTCACTGGTCGAGGTGTGAATGATCCGTTCCGTCTCCCATTGGCGGGCCGCTTCAAGGACATTCAGCGTCCCCATGATATTGGTTTCCACATAGGACTGGGCGGCCGCGTATGAGTACGGGATCGCGATAAGCGCAGCGAGATGAAACACGACGGCTTGGCCGCGCACGATCCGGTTCAGGAATGCACCGTCGCGTACATCCCCTCGAACGAGTTTCAGATGACCTCGGATGTCGTCTGGCAGATCATCCAGCCATCCATGACTGTCGAACGAATTATAGAGGGCCAATGCGGTCACCTCGGCACCGTTACGGACGAGTGCCTCGGTCAGGTGCGATCCAATGAACCCATCCGCGCCAGTGACCAGAACTCTCTTGCCATTGTAGCTCATAACCAGGTGTTCCTTCTTTCACCTGAAGCGCTCCGGTTGCCGAGCGCGCACACAGAAACAGCCTTCAACGCCTGAGTAGCCCGACAGGCACCCAGCCGATTACCGCCAGAAAACCGAGGATCATCCACACAACATCCGAAGCGATGGTTCGTCGGGGATAATAGGAAAGATCGAACTTGGCTTTGATCGGAAACAGCGCCTCCCTGTAGAAGGACGACAGGTCTCCTGAGGCCGGGTAGAGAGAGGCTTCGTGACGGAAAAGAACTTGCGTCGGGCCGACCAAGCCGGGTTTATATCTTAGGACCGCCTCGAAGCCGCCATGGAAGCAGTCAGCAAAGGCGAGGCTTTCCGGCCGTGGCCCGACGATGGCCATGTCGCCTCTGAGCACGTTCCAGAGTTGCGGCAACTCATCCAGTTTGGTGCTGGCCAAAATGCGCCCGATCTTCGTCAGCCGATGGTCGCCTATGCTGGTCAACGCAGGACCCTGAGGATCACACAGAACCTCGAATTTGCGGAATTTATAGATATGAAACATGCGGCCCCCTGCACCGATGCGAGGCTGCCGGAAAAGCACGGGGCGTCCGCCCTCGAGAAATAGGGCAAATGCAATCAGCAACATCAGCGGCGCGAAAACGATCGCGGCCAAGGATGCGGCCACGACATCCATCGCCCGTCTGCCAAAACCATGGCTCACGCCTGACACGACGGGCGGGTGGATGGACAGATCAAACGCGTTCATGCGGCGGTTCCCGCGTGGATGCCGCTATTGAGCGCGGTCGCCAGGACGTCCACCACGGCTTCAACCGCGGGCGCGGTAATCTGAGGATGCAGCGGAATGGTCAACTCGCGTTCCGCGAAATCCTCGGTGCGCGGCAGGTGGGTACCCGGGTAAAGCTCACGGTAGAGGGTCATCTGATGAACGGGCGGGTAATGGACCGTGGTTTGTATGTCCTGCGCCCGCAGCTCATCGACGACATGCTGCCTGTTGACGTAGCGCGGCAAGAGGATCGGCATGATGTGGTAAGCCGAGGCTCGCGGTTCTTCGAACGGTATTGTGATCGCCGGACAACGCAACGCGATAAGGCGCCGGTACAACACGACAAGAATGCGCCTTATCTCGTTCCACTCCTGCAGGTTCTGGAGCTGAACCAAGCCGATCGCGGCCCGCATTTCATCCATTCGGTAGTTAAAGCCGAGCATGGTCACATCGTAGTGCGCGGTGCGGCTGTTCAGTCGCTGGCGTGTTCCGGTGGTCATGCCGTGCGCGCGAGCCTGGCGAATCCTGTCCAGCAGTTGGGGGTCCCGGGCAATTACGGCCCCGCCCTCCGCCGTCGTCATGTTCTTGTTGCCGTAGAAGCTGAAGGCGGCGCCCGCACCAAAGGTGCCAACCGCTTTTAGGCCGGGAGCATGTGCCGCATCCTCGATGATCGAGAGCCCGCGTGCGCTGGCGAATGCTTGCCAGGCGTCCTTGTCGGCAAGATAGCCGGCGAAATGAACCAGGATCACGGCCCTGGTGCGAGGGCTGCAGCGTGCTTCTGCTTCCTTGAGCGACATCAGAGGGACGTCTGCCGATTCTATGTCGACAAAGACAGGAGTGGCGCCGACATAGAGCACTGCGTTCGCGGTAGCCACGAAGGTCAGCGAAGGAACCAGCACCTCGTCGCCCGGACCAATCCCCAATCCGTGAAGGATAAGATGAAGGGCTGCGGTGCAGGAACTAACCGCTACGCAGTCCTCTGCCTCGTGCATCAAGGCAAACGCCTCTTCGAAAGCCCGGACCCGTTCACCCATCGTCAGCCAACCGCTGTCGATCACTTTCGCCAAAGCCGCTTTTTCTGGCACTCCCAGGACCGGGGAACTTACCAAGAGCATCGTCACCTCCTCGATGATCCTCGCGCCTGGCCGTTACGCTGCCGCGGCGGCCACTTCGATGGACGCGGACTGCTCTTCCCAAGAAACTGTCTGCGCGTTCTGGAAGTCCTCGACGCGTCCGATGTCGAGCCAAAGACCTTCGTGCTTGTAGACATGCACGACGCGTCCGGCCTGGAGCATCTGCAGCATGAGGTCGTCGAACCCAAACGGTATCCCGGATGGGATGAAGTCGAGGACGTCCGGGTTCATGCAGTAGATGCCCATGCTTACCAGATGCGACAGCGCAGGCTTCTCGCGGAACACCTGCACGGTGTTGTCAACCTCGTCGATCACACCGAAATCCATCTTGGTAAGCCGCAGCGAAGTCGCTATCGTGACGGAGTCTTTGTGCAGGCGGTGCGCTGCGGTAAACCGGCTGATGCTCAGGTCGGTCAGCACATCGCCGTTCAGGACAATGAACGGCTCATTCAATTCGTCTCTGATCAAGGAAAGCGGGCCGATCGTTCCGAGCGGTTCCATTTCCTGCGTGTAGCGGATCCTCAGATTCCACTGCGAGCCGTCACCGCACACGCTCCGGATCAGGTGCCCGAGATAGCCGGTGGTAACGTAGACGTCTTCGATTCCGCTACGCCGCAGCCATTTCAGCAGCAACTCGAGGACTGGCCGCGCGCCAATTGGCATCAGCGGCTTCGGCAAAACCGATGTAAATGGCCGAAGGCGCGTTCCCATGCCACCGCATTGAATTACCGCTTTCATTCGATCCTCCCTACGCACATGGCCAGAGTTGGCCTTGACGGCTGAAACTGCATCCGGAGCCAAGACGGCGAACCGCCTCGCGCAGCAGGGTTTCAGTTGTCCGAACCTGCGAGAGATTAGGGAGCCAACCGGGATACTGTCGTCGTGCGTTTGAATGGCACGGGCGAATTTCTCTGATCCCGGAACCGTAGGGGACGAAACATATCCCGCGGACCTGACGGGCGTGGTCGAGACGCGCAACAGACCAAGGTCCCACTTGAATTGCGATTGAAGGTAAACATTTTCCTAAAACCGAGCTACATTAGCGTACGGTAATTAGCAGGACGGGGTTGTAGGACGTCGGGGTCCACCTTTCTGGACGTACCGGCGCTCCTGCAAGGCGCGGCCAGGTAGTGCGGGTTGTTTGTGCGTGGGGGTTTCTATGTACAAGATCGTCATAGCCGATGATCATGGCCTTTATCGACGTGGCTTGCGCATGGCGCTGACAGCCGGAATCCCTGGTGCGGAAATAATCGAGGCGACCTGTTTTGATGCCGTGGTTGGGCTCTTGGCCGAACACGAAACAATTGATCTTGCGATCCTGGACCTGAACATGCCCGGGCTGCTCACCCAGGAAGTGCTCGGCGATGTTCTCGCCGCCTATCCCAAAAGCAGGTTTGCGATTGTGTCAGGAAACGATTCACGATCGGAAATTTTGTTGGCCCTTTCAGTTGGCCTCCACGGCTACATCGTGAAGTCGCAGCCGGATGAGGAGGTGGTGCTGGCCGTCAAAGAGATCTTGTCAGGCCGCATCTATGTACCAGCCCTCCTGTCGCGAAGCTCTGGCGCAGCCGCGCCTCAGAAACATAGATCTCCCGTGGAGGCTTCGCACCAGGCCTTGGCCAGTCCAGGTTCTCTGGGAAGGCTCACGTCAAGGCAAAAGGACGTACTCAAGCTTATGGCCGAAGGTTATTCGAACAAGGAGATCGCCCGCGATCTCGACATCGCCGAGGCCACGACGAAGATCCATGCCGCCGCAATCTTGCGTGAACTGGGAGTCCGAAACCGCACCGAGGTCGCTGTTTTGATGAGGACATGGCTTGGAACGATCTAAGTTAAGGCTGAATCTCGCCCTGGGATAGGCGTAGCTGATATCGCAATCCACCAGCCGACATTTCCAGTTTCGAAGAGTGACCGACCAAGGGCGTTCCATCGGCGCCAAGGACAATCGACCCAAAACCTTTCCGCAGGACAGGCTTGGCATTTCGGCCGCCTCGTTCGATCCAGTCGAACACGATGTCGCCGTCCGAGCCCTCGGGTGCGACGCCCCACCTTACCTCCACCTGGCCTTGGGAGTTCCCGAGCACCCCGTGCTTGACCGAATTTGTCGTGAGTTCGTGGACGACCATCGCGAAACTTTCCGCAGCGCCTCCGACGATTCTGACATGAGGCCCTGTGATCGTTGCTCTGTGTGCCTCCGCGTAGGGGCGAAGCGCATGTGCGACAATATCGCGGATCGTAGATGATAACTCTGCATTGTTGATCAACAGCAGGTGCGTGGATTCGAGCGCCCGAATTCGCTCTAAAAGATCTCCTCTGTACTTGGAAATATCCTGGTCTGAAGCAGGGATCATTTTCACGACAGCCGTGATCACGGCAAACAGATTACTGAGCCGGTGCCGCTGTTCAAGTATAAGCCGCTCCTGTCTTCTCACCGCGGCCCGCAACAGTGTCGTCTGCCGCCGCTCGGTAAGGTCAGCCGCGATCCCGAACCGCTGATGATAGCCATCGCGGATGTCCTCACGGCCGCGCAGGGCAATCCAGCGGAACTGTCCGTCCGACCGCCGAACTCGAACCTCTGCGTCGTAGTTGGCGGTTGCCGCGATGAATTCTGAATGGGCCCCGAGTTTTGGCCAGTCCGCCGTATGAATGATCGCCGACAGCTCGTCCAGAGGACGGGAAGCGGCTGGCGGCAAACCAAGAATTTCCCAAAATTGATCTGAACCGGAGACAATTCTCTCCTTGTAGTCCACGCGCCATGTGCCAAGCCTTCCGGCGAGCAGCGCAAGGTCCAGCCATTCCTTTTGGCTCAAGAGCGCTTCGCTTGCAGCCCTGCGTTCAGTGATATCCTCGAAGACGACAAATATGCCCATCGGCAGTTGTTTCTCCGGACCAGACCAAGAGAGCGTCACGCGAGCCCAGAAAACAGTGCCATCCTTCCTTCTCAAGCGCATTTCCAAGCCAAACGACGGCGCCTCCGCGCTTAGACCACGTCCAAGCCTGGCGAACAGATCGCGTTCGTCAGGATGAACGAGCGTTTCGATATGCTGGCCGACGAGCTCTTCCTGTGCGTAGCCGGACATACTGCACATGCACATGTTGACCTGCAGCAGCTCACCACGGTCATTTGCGGTCGCAAATCCCAAGGCGGCCCGCTCGAAAGCCCAGCGATATCGCGCTTCGGTCGTTTCGATGGCGGTAAGCCTGTTCTCGGCGACATCGAGCGCGCTCCTCAACTCCTGCCTTGAACGATGGAAAAGAAAGGCGATCATCCCGCCGGACAAGGCGAGGAGAATGGCCCCGGAAAGATCATCTCCGACCAACTGACCGTTCGCCGCCAGGCGAACTGCCAAGCCGACAGCCACCATGGCAAACGTGGCAGCCATCGCAGGCCAGCGGTCCTCCAGGAAGGCGATGATGACAATCGCCGGCACACATTCCAGAAAGGCCGCACTGCCACCACCTGTCAGCGACGATTTCATCTCGATAAAAAGGGTAGCCAGCAGGACGGCCGACGAAACCAGATGTTGTCGTAGCCTGTCCGACAGTACGGGACCGCCTATCCGCAATCTCATCCTGACTACCTACAACTTTTGGCTTAGCCAATGCGGCTTAGAGCCTTTGGTTATCGGACCTAGTGCTGCTGCTCGCTTTCGCGCGCCGAAATGTCAGCCTATCAGAATCATCAGAAGAAAGTTCCAACACTTAGCCCATGCGCTGGCGCCGATCTGACAGCGAAACCGGAAAGTGGTGACGACAATGAACCTGGTCGAACGGCCGAGAAGTACTGTTTTCCAAGTGCAACGTGCGATGGCGGCCATGGGGCCTGGCAGCAGGCCGTCTCCCTTGCGCCATGCCCAAAGCTCCGACCGGCAGGTTGAAAGGCCTGCTGCCGCCACCGAAGGTGACCAACCGCCGCTGCATTCTTTCCCGGGTATGCTTGATCGCCTTGGCTACGGATGTCTCGTGCTCAGCGAAACCAGGAAAGTCCTCAAGTGGAACGCCACCGCGCGCGTCATTCTCAGCGGTTATGGCAGCCAGGTGAACAACGCCGACGGCCTTTCGGGAGCGCTCAGAAGCCTGATCGCGAACGTGCCGTGCCACCTCAACCCCGGATCGTTTGCATGGATTGTGGTCCGCAGCAGCGGAGATCGTCCTGTTGTCATCAACGAGCGCGGCCTCTTCGCAGCCGACAACACGATCGTCGTCGCCCTGTTGGACCGAGAGACGAAATCGGCGCCCAATCCTCAAACCCTGCAGCGAATGTTCGGTTTGACCGGAGCCGAGACACATCTGGCGGTGCGGCTGGCAAAGGGCTACACCCCATTGGAAATCGCTGAAAGCTGTGCGCTCAGCCGGACGACCATCCGAACCCAGCTCGCATCACTGTTCGCCAAAACTGAAACCAGGCGTCAGGCAGAATTGGTCACCCTTCTCGCACGCGTCTCGGTGTTGCCCTAGTTCCCTGAACATTCGGGGATGATCGTGTCCAGCCTTGCGGCCACCGCAGGGGCGGCCGTCGTGTTTCCGTGTTCCATAAATTGGTTCGGCGCGTGCCGCGTCCCGTGCGCGGCCTTGAACGGGTCAGCTCCATCACTGTCTTCGGGTATACCATGGCCCTAGGACCGGGCGGATCCTGAACAGGTATTCCACGAGGTACTGGCTTGCGATCTTCATCACTGATGGGCGAAGAATTTGCAGCGTGTCGCGGATAGTCACGGGCAAGGACTGGTGATGAAATCTGGCGGGTACGCGTGCAACCCGCAATGCTCGCAAGAGGCTCTCGGGGTCAGGAAGATTCCTTCTGTTTTCGAGCAGCTGCCAATTAAGCTGCTTAACCGCAAGCGTAACTTCGTCCACTTCCGTGTAGCTCTTCGATGTGGTGATGCTCGGATGGTTGGTCGCGTCGTAAAAAATCAGACCCTCATTAATCGCAACCATGTCTCCGTGACCGGCCAGGTCCACGAAGAACAGTTGGTCAACGCCGGCGGGGATCGATTTGTGTGCACGCATTCGGCATCCAGCCCGAAGAACCTTGCTGTTGATCAACAGTGTCGAGGGAATGATGCCGAGGCTCCTCGTCGTCCGGACAAGGTAAAGATCCCTGAGGCATTGCTGGCTCGAATAGACTGAAACGCGGTTTTGCTCCGATGGCGTCGAGCGGAGCATGATCCTGCCGTCTTCCACGATATTGGCTGCACAGGTCATGAATGCGGCCGAGGGATGCTCCTTGGACACCTCGGCAAATCGCTTGAGTGCGCCGGGCGCAAGCCAGTCGTCGTCATGCAGCAATTTGATCCAGGTGCCGGTGCAAGCCAGCATGGCGTTGTTGGTATTCTCGACCTGGCCTCGCCCCCTGCCGTTCTCGACAATCCGGATGCGACCGTCGGCACGCGCATAGTCGTCGACGATCCTCCAGGACAGCCCTCCTTGCCCCTCGTCGTCGCTAACCACCAGTTCCCAATTCGCAAAATCCTGCTGGAGGATGCTGTCGATTGTCCTTCGAATGGTATCTGGCCTGCGAAAGGTCGGGATGGCCACTGAAATGAACGGCCGCAGTGTCACCAACTCCGCCGACCCCTCATCTTGCGAAGGTCCGACCCCTGTTGGCAAGGCTGCGGAAGGAAGGGCGTCGCGACTGTCCATCTGCGTCATGTTATCTTTCCTCCAAGGCGATGCACCGGCTGCGAGGCGACGTCTCGTCCGGTTGAACACTTTGCTTCAACAGATAGAGAGAGGCTGCCGTCTTGATGAAGAAGCCCCCGGCGCCGCCGGCAGCCATGAGATAAATGACAGTGAGAGGTTCCCAGCCAGCTCTGGCGCCGGCTAGAAGCGGACCAAACACGAGCACCGTCCTTACGGCATCGACGACCAGGCGCACCTCCTGCCGTCGCAGGAGAGCCGGCACATCCTGAAGCGGCGTCGACAAAGCTTGCACCGCGCCCATGAAAGCCAGCGCCGTCATGATCTCGGCGGCAGGCAGCCATGGCCGTCCCAGGAGGGGTACGACGAGCTGCGGTGCGGCGAGGCCAAGAGCCAGAATGGGCAGCGAAGTGAGCCCGCCGGCAAGGATAAGCAGGCCTCGTGCGAGGCCGAGCAGATGCCTGCGGCCGCCGCCCTTATTGGCTTCGGCGACAAAGACATTGCTGAGCGGCGTGGCTATGAGCGTGACGGGGCCGGTGACGAGCCGCGACGCGACGCCCAGATAGCCCGCATAGGCGGTCCCGAACATTGAGCCGACGAGTATCGCCGGAAGGTTGTTGATGGCGAAACTTGCGACCGTTGCCGGGATGTCGAACAGTGGAAATTTGTATTCGCGCCTGGCCTTTTCAAAGACCGTTTGCCACGGCGCGCGGGCAATACCGCACACGTCCTCCCAGCGGAAAATCCGAACGCCAAGGAACCCAATGAAGATGAATTGGCTGAGAATGTGAGCGTGCACCATCGCCTCTCCTCCGAGATGGACGATGCCGAACATCAGCTGCAACAACGCCATCGTCGCGGGCAAGATCAAGCGGCCGAGCGCGAAGTCGCGCAGCAGGCCGGCACGCAGGCTCCAGCAATTCATGGTCTCCACAAGACCTGCGCCTGCCATGCCGATCGGAACCAGCCACACAAGGTCAACAGCGCGGACCGGAACGGTGCTCGACAACATAACCCCCGCCGTCAAAGCAAGAACGCCGGTTGCCGACACGGCCAAAAGAATGAGCTTAACCGTGACGTATGCCTGCGCGTCGCTCTTGACGCCGTACAGCGAAGCCTCAAAGCGCAGTGCCGCGACCGCCCCCAGTATGTTCACGGTCGAAAGATAGATCGTGAACAAGCCGAAATCAGCAGGAGAATAGAGCCTGGCCAACACCGGAATGGTCGCGACAAGAATGAGCTGACCGGCAATTGCCATGGCCGACACGCCACCGGCCGCTCGAAGGACCTTGCCGATCGGGCTTTGAGGAAGTCGGATCATGGCGAGCCTTGCTTACGGCCGGTGCCGGTCGAATTCATGAGATCCTCTCGCGCAAAAGATCGGCACTGTCGCCAAATCGATACCTGCCGTACCGGGTGAGGTTCACCCGGGTAAGGACGCTCGCCACCGGAACCGAGAGCGTTCCGTCGCTCAGGAGCTGCTCCACCACCCCGCGCGCGACATGCCGCGAGGTTCTTGCCCAGCGAACGGTAACTAGAACCGCGTCCGCCCAGCTCTTGAGGAACATGGCTTCTGGCCCAGCCAGCCCCGATGGCCCGTTTATGATGACGAGGCTGTACGCCGAGTGCAGATCTTCCCTGCACTTGGCGGTGTCGACACGCGCCAGGAGAGCCAAAAGATCCTCTGCAGGTGCCATGGTCGTCAGGTCGATGCCAATTTCGGGAATGCTGGCGACCGCGTCCTCCAAGGTACAACGACTGCTGATGTAATCCGCGAAGGAATGACGAGCCTTGGGTCCGTTGAACTGGCGCAGAAACTCGGGCGTAAGTTGGGAGCCCGCCCGCTGGAGATCCACCAGAAGAACACGATTGCCCAGTCGGGTGGCCGCCAAGGCCAGGCCCCACGCAAGCTCGGTCGCTCCGTCAGCCCGGACGCTTGGCGTGAGCAGGATCGTGTGCGGAGCACGACCCCTTGCCTGATTTGGCGCGGCCGCGACCAGCAGAGACGTCACCGCACGGCTGTAGGCCGACTTGGGCTGGCCCAAAACCAGGTCACGCAACTGTTTGGCGTGCATCCTGCCCGGTTCGGGCACGAGCCCCACGCACGGTATCCTGAGCACGGCTTCCGCCTCCGCTTCACCGCGCAAGGTGCGATCGAAGCGATTTCGCATGAGAACCAAAACGGCGCCAAGGAGGCCGAACGCAATCATTCCCGGTGGAACCAGAAAAACCGGCGGCAATGTCTGCGGAATTGTCGGCGGCCATGCAACGGAAAGGACCGAGACCCCGGCGGACGGAGCTCCGATGCGCCGCTTCAGGTCCTGCTGGCGGCCGAGAAGTTCGTTGTAGCGTTGCGTCAGGAGGCTGACTTGAGGTTCGAGCGCCCGCAAACCGGCGAGCCGGTTGGCCGTGTCGGCCGCGACCGCATCGAGCACACGCATTCGATTTCCCAGAGCCTCGACCTGGGCACGATAGATGTCCGCTTCAGCGACGATATCAGCGATTGCCTTTTCGATCGCGACGGAAAAGGCATTGGCCAGATCCTTGTCCGCTGGCGCCCTGGCCACGCGAGCCGAAAAGTCGGCCAACTCCTGCGTGCCGGCGGCCTCGGCCAGGGTCGCGGCCGGCGCGCCCTGCTTTCGAAGCTCCTGGATACGCTGGAGCCGGGACTCCAGCGCCGCCAGATCCGCTTTGGACATCGATATCTGTTGGCTGAGATCCGCCCTCTCCCCGGCCACCTTGTCAGCCGAGCCTTGATCGACCGCGCCATGGCTCAGCCGATACTCCTCGAGCCGATTGGACGCATCCACCAGTTCATTCTGCAGTTTGGGCAAACTGGCGACGACGGCGTCAAGTTCCTGCATGTTCGACGCCTGACTTTTCTGCGCGAGGTCGTCGACATAGATCTTGGTGAATGTATTGGCCACCAGCGCCGCGCGCGCCGGGTCATCGTCCGAGAAGCCGACGGAAATGACCCGGGACCGGAGCTCTTGTCCGACCCTTACCCCTTTGCGCAGCGCTTTCATCTCGGCGGCATCTGCTGCTTGCGGCGCATTGGTGGATACAACATCCCGCGGCCAAAGGCGCTTCAGCAGATCGCCAGCGAAAGAGTGCGATGTCGGCGGATCGGCGTGCGTTGGCCCCTGGCTGGAGCTTCCCTTCCCGGCTTGCGGTTGTGCGGTCGCGTTGGCCGGGCTCGGTTGACGCAGCGCTGCGGCGACTCGACGAAGGTGGCTCTCCGACGAGAGCATCGTGATGTGGTCGTCAATGCTTGAATCGATCATGTCCTGCGCTGAGCCCGGGCTGGCGGGAAGGGCCGCCCTGGCAGGAGCGTCTATGATAAGCTGGCTGGTGGCTTCGTACATGGTAGGGCGGGTTATTCCCGCCAAGGCCGCCAAGATGCCGCCGACAACCGCGAAGAGCAGAATGATCCATTTCCTGCTCGCCAATGTCACCAGCAGTTGGCGAGACGGGGTTGCTGAATTCGGGGCGCTTCTGGGAGGCCGTACGCGGGCCCTGCTTTCAGGAGCCGGGGCAGCCACCGGGGTGGCTCGTGGCAATTCAATTCGGCTGACTGCGGAACCCGCCATTTCATACTCCTGCCAGATCGAGTTCACGGGATGAGTTCGATGCCGACGCCTGCCGCTTGGCCTCGTTGCACCAGGCTTGAAACATCAGCACCGACCACAGTTCACGGGAGCGGTCCTGTCCTGCAACGTGATCGCGCCAGCAGGCGTCCACCTTTGTGCTGTCCAGCAAGCCTTCGCCCTGGTTGCGAACATCGGACAGAATATCGGTGGCCCAGCTGCGCAACGGGCCCCGCAGCCAAGCCGCGATCGGCACGTCGAAGCCCTGCTTCGGCCGGTCGATCAGCCGTTGCGGAAGATAACGACGCAGCACATTTCGAAGGATCCACTTGCCTCTGCCGTTGCGAACCTTCATGGCAGCCGGAAGGCGCCAAGCGAATTCGACGGCGCGGTGGTCCAGCAGGGGACAACGCGCCTCGAGGCTGTTGGCCATGCTGGCTCGATCCAGTTTGACGAGAATGTCACCAGCGAGGTAACCGGACATGTCGTCGTACAGGAGGCGAGACAACAGCCCGTCGAGCCGCGGTGCAGAGACTATGGATGCAGGAGTCTCGTGCCGGGTGAGGTTTTCGGCCGATGATCCTGTCAGCCGCCTGTGCAGCTCGTCTTCATCCTTCGCGGCGAGAAGCCAGGCGAAGCGAGTGAGCCGATCGCTGCGCAGCGCATGCCGCACATGCGACGGAAGTGGCAGGTTGCCAATGAAATCGTGACGAGCCGCCCTGGACAGCATCCCTGCGCCGGCCGCCACCGTTCGTCGTGCACTTGCGGGTAGACCTTGGTACCGTTTCAGCCGGTCCGCCATGAAGTGGCGGCCATAGCCTGCAAAGCACTCGTCTCCGCCGTCCCCCGACAGCGCCACGGTCACGTGCTGGCGGGCCAGCCGCGCCACCAGCAGAGTCGGTATCTGCGATTCGTCGGCGAATGGCTCATCCCACACCGTTGGCAGTTCGGGGATCACGTCACGCGCGGCGGCGGCCGAAAGGTGTAGTTCCGTGTGGTCGGTGCCCAGATGGCGCGCTACCTCGGCGGCGTAAGGGGCCTCGTCAAAGCCGCTCTCCGCGAAGGCGATGGTGAAAGTGCGCACGGGATTTGGAGATTGAGCCTGCATCAAGGCTGCAACGGTAGAGCTGTCGACGCCTCCCGACAGGAAACCGCCCAACGGAACGTCGGCGATCATGCGCTCGCGAACGGCAAGCCGGAGCAGATCATCCAGTTCATTGGTCAAATCGTCGTCACTGCCGGCGATCTGGTGTTCTCGCCCGTTCTTGGCGACTTCGGCCAGCGACCACCAGCGACTTGCGCCCTGCGAAAGGGATGCGCCGCCGCGCCCCTCCGCCACAGTCGCGGCCGTGAGGGTCAGGACCGAGCCGGGTGGCAGCTTGAAGACACCTTGCCAGATGCAACTCTGATCCGGGACCCACCCCTTGGAAAGCATTGCGGTGGCGGCATCCAGATCGATCTCCGGAGAGTAGCCCGAAAAGCGGCTGATTGCTTTCAGTTCGGAAGCAAAGACCAGCGCATGCCTGGCTGAAGCGACGTAGAGGGGCTTTTTGCCCAATCGATCCCGGGCGAGATGGAGGGTCCTCGTCTTCAGGTCCCACAAGGCGAACGCGAACATGCCAGCAAAACGCTGGAGTGCGGCCTCGAGGCCCCAGCTCTCGATCGCACACAACATGACTTCGGTGTCGCTGGTGCCGCGGAAATGGTGACCGACGCCTTCAAGCTCGAGACGCAGGTCACGGAAATTATATATCTCGCCGTTGAAGGTGATCGCATACCGACCGCTTGTGGACAGCATGGGCTGTTGCCCCGTTTCCGACAGATCGACGATCGCCAGCCGCCTGTGGCCTAAGGCAATGCCTGCTTCGCGATCCGTCCAGAGTCCTTCGCCATCCGGACCGCGGTGACGAAGCGCCATCATCATTTGCCCGATCTGATCGAGCGACTTGGGGTCGGCAGCATTGGACGCGAGAAGTATCCCGGCTATCCCGCACATCACATCACCTCTGAAGGCTCAAGCTCGCGCCGGAAAACGCTTGGCGTTCCCGCGACGAGGCAGAAGGTCAATGCAAACCACACGATCGGATGACGAATGATGAGGTGCGGTATGCTGAACACGGCTGCGGACGCCACGAGCACCAAAAGCGCGTCGTAGCGAGCGCGCCAGGCGGACATGGCCGCCAATCCAACGATCCACAGCAAGGCGATGACCGCGACCAGCCCGCCCTGCAGATAGAGGTCGAGAACCGTATTGTGCGCTTCGAACGGCCGCTCCAGAAATTGCATGTCGGCCGTCGGCGGGCGCTCCAGGTGGGGGCCAGGACCGAGGCCGAGCGATGCCGATTGCAGCCCCTTCTGAAGCGCCTCATCCCACAGATAAACCCGAAGTTCGAATGTTTCAGCCGTGGCCTCGCCGCCTCCGTCCTTGGTGAGGCTCTTGGCAAAATTCGCCGCAAAGCTTTCCTCGCTAAGAAGATAGGGGGTCATCGCTATCACCAGGGGGACAGCGCCGACCATCAGCAGAAGTGCGATCTGCCTGGGCAGGCTGGTTCGATTGCCATCGGATGCCAACCATGCCTTCAACCGCAACCCGAGGAAGGCGACGCCGCTTACAATCGTGGTGTAGAGATAGGCATCGCTCCTGGTCAGGCGGCCGACAAAAAAGATGAACACGAGGCTTGAGAGCGCAAGGGCCTGACCCCACCGGTTGCGAGTAGTGGTTGCAAGGTGCAGCGCCAGCGGACCAAGAAGCGCGCAATAGAGCGCGAGCTGGTTCGGGTTTTCAGACCAGCCGCGGAAGCGGTCCCAATACCAGGGATCGACGCCGGGCTGATGGAGCCAACCCCACGCGATGGCGAGTTGGATGGCAAATATCGCGTCGGCGAACGCGATCGCCCACCAACCGCTGCGTCGAAGACGACGCCCCGCGTCCGGCTCAACACTCGCCAGGCAAGTGATGCTGGCCAACAGCACGTAGGCCATTGTGTCGTGCAACAACCCTGTCGGGTAAAGCAGGGTGGTCAAGTAGCCGACGATCGTGCCGATCCCCAATGCGAGAGAAAGGAGCAGCCAAAAAGTCGCGAGTTGCGCGAAGGCTGGTGTCGCTTCGACGCGCCCGCCGACCAACATTCGTCCGGCCGACAGCATGATCCAAAGCGCCAGGAGCAGTTCGCCATAGCCGAATGGCATGCCGGGGACGGAGAGCTGCGACGCGGCTGACAGGATGACACCGCCGGCAAGCAACGCGTCGCGCATCATTGCCGCGCCCCGTCCAACCGGCGGTTCGCAATGCCGCTCTCCAGAGGCGATGGAGCAAGCAAGCCGCGAGATTTGGTCCTGAGATTGCTCTTATAGACATCGCAGTACTGGTCGACGATGCCCGGCAGGGCAAAACGCTCCCTGACAAGCGAGGCGGAGCGCTGCCCCATGGCCGCTCCCAAGGTGCGGTCCGACAGTATGTCGACTATCCGGTCCGCAAGGGCGCGAGCATCGCGCGGCGTGACCAGATAACCGTTCCACCCATCTTCGACGACGTCGCTGCAACCGGGCATTCGCGATGCGACTATCGGCAATCCAGCGAGTCCGGCTTCCAGCAAGACGCGCGGAACGCCCTCGCGATATTGCGTTGGGAAGGCGAACAAATCAGCCATGCCAAGCAGACTGGGGACATCATGCCGTTTGCCCAGCACGGTTACATGAGAAGCAAATCGTTGGATTTCGGACTTTTCGACGGCGAATGGTCCTTCCGATTCCCGTGGGCCAACGAGCACGAAACGCGCATGAGGTCTTTTGGAGAGAATGTGCGGAATCGCCTCGAGAAGGGTCGGAATGCCCTTAAGGCGGGTGAGCCGGCCGACAAAAATGACGATCTCGGCCGATTCCAGTCCGAATTCCCGCCGCATTGCCGCTGGTGATGAGGCAAGACGTCTTGCCACCGCGAATGCATTGACGTCGATGCCCGACCCCTGAATAAGGCGTCCGCTGCCGCGTGGGATCAGCCGATAGCGCTCAAAAAAGGCTTGGTCGTCGCGATTTTGGAAAACCGTGGCAGCAGTCCAGAAGGAAGCAACCCACTGCAGACCGCAGAAGGCGGGCCGCATGGCCAAGGCTCGCGGCTCCAGCGATGAGAAGGTCCAGCCCAAGCCGTTGATCGTGCGGACGACCGGGACTTCTCCCCGCACCGCCAGCGGGGTTAGCAAATTGGGTTTCGTATCGAAGCTTTGGACGATGTCGGGGCGGAGTTCCCGCAACAACCTTCGCAATGTCCTGATCGTCCCGGCTTTGCCGCTGCCATTGGCAAACCGATTGAACTCGTAGCGGCGGTGCGGAATGCCGTGCCGTAAAAACAGAGCTTCATCGCCCGTCGAGACCGCGGTGACCCGAAAACCCCGCTCGCGGAGTTCCATCAGAAACGAGATCCTCAGGGCGTGATCCTCGCCGCCGATGCAAACCAGGTGCGGGTTCATCGTGCCGCTCCCGAAATCCAGCGGGCCTTCGGCTCCCATAAGCGGCTCGAACTTGGATCGTTTCCCATGGCCCGATTTCGTTGCGATTTACACCAGCAATTCAGGCTACGGGCAGGGCTGGCCGTTGTCCTCGTCCGTTCGAATGACGCAACTAGAACCATGCTTGCGTGCCAACGGCGCAAGGATCAGACCGCGGGCTGGACTGTTTGGATCGAGACGCCGTGCGCTATGGGATCAGCCGCGCGAATGCGCATTCATCGCGAACGGGTGATCGGATTATCAAGATTGCTCGTTGGGGTGGGTTGAGGTCGATCCGAGAACGTATATTCATAGGCTCGGCGGCGGCCGTCCTGCTCGAATACCCGGATCCAGCGGACCTCGGAAGCACGAAGCGTGATTTCCCGGTTTGTCGCGAGCTTGGCTGCTCGAAACGGAGTTGGTGCGACTACCTTGTGGGTCACCACGACTTGGCCGGCGAAAATCTCCTCGACTTCGTAGCTTGGCACGTCATCCATCCCCTGCGCGATGGCACCAAACCACGATCAAGGCAGAATGTTCCCGCAATGCCTCGGACGGCAGCAGTTTTTAGCCCAAAAAGCGGCGTGCGCGCTCAACTCGACGGCGAGCGGAGAAGCCGACCGGCAGGAGCGCTCAGCTCCTGCCGGAAGCACAACCGCGTGCGTCAAACCACGAAAAAGGAGCTCGCGCCAATTGAGAGATGCGGAGCAACGGTCGCAAACTGCGTCTGAGCATGGCCGCCGATACCGTCACTGTCGAAAGAGAGCGCGCCGGTCGAACTGTTATAGATGACGTGGTCGCTTCCATCATGCGCACCTTTGCCGATGTGGAAGTTCGCGGCCGAAAGGGCGCCCTGCTGGAGTCCGGTGAATACGCTGTGATCAAGTTGGATCTTGTCCTGGGAAACCTTGAAGTCGGTTATCTTGTCGATATTTCCAGAGCCAAGCGCGGTGTTGAACACGAAGACGTCCTTGCCGCCAAAGCCCGTCAGCGTATCGGAACCACCCCCGCCATTGATCTTGTTGGCGCCGGCATTTCCTTGGATCGTCTGGGCAAACTCGTTGCCGGTCAGGTTGATTTGCCCCGTTCCCGAAGCCTGCGTGCTCGCAAGTTTCTCGACGGATGAGCCCGCCGAGAGAGCATAGCTCACCGAGGCGAACACCGCGTCCTTGCCGTTGCCTGGCTGCTCCACCACCTTGTCATGCACATTGTCGACAAAATAGGTGTCGTTGCCGCCATAGCCTTTCATTGTATCGGCGCCGCCTCGACCATCGATCTTGTTGGCGCCGTAATTGCCATTGATCGCCTGGCCGAACTCGTTGCCCGTCAAGTTGATCGTATGTGTGCCGCCCGTCTTGTCGGTCGAGAGTTGCTCGACATGCGAACCAGCAGACAATGCGTAGCTGACCGAGGCGACCACCTTGTCGAAGCCGCCGCCTGATGCCTCCATCACCTTATCATGTGCATTGTTGACATAGTAAACGTCGTCCCCGCTGGTCGAATGAAATACGTCCGCGCCAGGGCCGCCATGGAAGATGTGATGGGTCGACTGCGTGGGATCGGGGACAGTCGGCGTGGTGGGCGTAGGCGTTGTCGGCTCGGAACTCGGAGGCGGTGTCGAAGGACTAGGGCTGGCGAGGTTGTGCTGGCGAAAAACGGCCTGCAACTCAGGGGAGTTCTCCAGGGCGGTGTCGCCGTTCTGAGAACCCCAGGCATACGCATAGTCGAAGGCTGGGGACGGAACCAGCTTTGCCCAGTGATCGATCATCGTTTGCATTTGGGTCGACGTCGGCATGACGTGCTTGCCGCCGGTGTCCGTCTGCCAACCGCCGCCGCCAAATGTCTGATATACAGGAACGATCTTGTCAGCCGGAATGCCTGATTTCACGGCCGCGGCCACGGCTCTGTCGATCATGTTGTAGTCGACGCTGCTTATCCCCGTGCGAACCGGGTATGGGTCCAGTCCATAGTAGTCGATCCCGGTGTTGGCGGGATTATAGGTGTTGGAAAAGTCCGGGTTGGTGGACGACCCCATATTCATCATGGTGATGAAGGTCTTGGCGCCCGGGAAATGGGAATGGATCCAGTCGGATTCAGCCTTCAGATTTGCCGCACTCGCGTAGGTGCCCCATCTGCCGGTAGGATCCGGCTCGTCCATCAGGAAAAATCCAAACACTTTTGGATTGTTGAGGAAGGGCGTGACTTTTTCGATGAACGACGAGGTCACCCCGTCATGAGCGCTTAGATAGACAAGCCCCTTCATTCCGCTGGGCAGCTCATTGACCTGCGAAAGATACTGAACGTCCGCCAGGTTAAATCCGGCGCCCGCAACTTCGGCAGCCGAACCGCCTGATGCATAATGGAGAGTCGCCATGCGTTTTCCTTCTTGTTTGGCAACACCCCGCCCTGGATGGGGGTTAGACCGAAAGCTACATTAGATGAAAATCACATACCAACATCTTTGAACGAAGTTTTTGATCGCTGTGGGGATGGCCACATCAACGGGTCGGTGCAATTTAGTGTAAAGTCAGTGGCTTGCAGAGAAATCTGCGGGTTTTCCACTGACGACCGCATGCACAGTTCTCCACTGTTTTCACAGGCACCCCTCTCCCCACCCCGACTCCCGGCCACGATTTCGCTTCATTTTGCATAAAGTTCGCCATATGTTAGCTAGCCATCATGTCCGGGGGCGCATGTGATATGGTGGAATCAGAAAAGGTTACCCATCGGATGAACAAAGAAAGACACGCGACAACGTCGTGTCATAGCAATAAGCTATGAATAAAGAGCCACAAAGCGCCTCTCCGCTACGCTCCGCAATACTAGACTGCCTGCCCGGAATAGCTGGCATCGGACTCTTTTCCGCAATGATAAACATCCTTGCGTTGACCGGATCCGTTTACATGCTGCAGGTCTACGATCGCGTCCTGCCGTCGCAAAGCGTCCCGACCTTGGTCGGGTTCACCATCGGAATGCTGGGCCTCTATGCGGCCTACGGTCTGCTCGATTTCGTGCGGCTTCGTCTACTGGTCCGAATCGCCAGTCGATTCTACTGCAGTTTGCAGCAGAGAACATTCGCAATTTCGTTGCTTCTCCCGCTCAGGGCCGGTCGAGAAGCGGACCGGGTGCTTCCGTTGCGCGACCTCGATCAATTGCGCGGATTCCTTTCGGGAACGGGGCCGACGGTTCTTTTCGACGCGCCGTGGATCCCGTTTTATCTGCTCATTATCTACATGTTGCATCCGTCGCTCGGCGTGCTTGCGACCCTCGGCTCCGTCGCCGTCGTCGTGCTGACCATCGTGGCTGAGATCATCAGCCGCCGCCCTGCGGCGCTGGCGTCTGAAGCGATCCTGACACAGCGCGCGCTTGCTGATTCCGGCCGTCGGAATGCCGAGGTGGTCCACGCGATGGGCCTCTCCGAACGGCTGGCGGGGCGCTGGGGCGAAGTCACTCACGCTTATCTCTCCTATCAGGAGCGGCTCTCCGACATCGTGGGTGGAATCAGCTCGCTGTCGAAGGCGCTTAGGATGGTGCTGCAATCTTCGGTGCTAGGGCTCGGCGCGTATCTCGTCATCGGAGGCGAAGCATCCCCTGGCGTGATCATCGCGTCGTCGATATTGCTGGGTCGCGCCCTAGCCCCGGTCGATGCGGCGATTGCGAACTGGCGGGGTTTCCTGTCCACCCGGCAGAGCTATTCCCAGTTGAAAGCGGCGCTCCGTGCGTTCGAGAGTCCAATCGAATCCATGAAGTTGCCGCCGCCAGAGGCCCGCCTGGCGGTCGATAGTTTGGCGGTAGCGCCTCCGGGTACACCCAGGCCGACGCTCATCGATGTAAGCTTCCAGCTTTCGAGCGGCGCGGGAATGGCCGTTATCGGCCCAAGCGGCTCGGGAAAGACAACATTGGTGCGCGCGCTGGTGGGAGTTTGGAGCCCTCTGCACGGCACGGTGCGGCTGGACGGGGCCTCTCTCGACCAGTGGGACGCGCAACGGCTCGGCGCCCACATTGGCTATCTGCCGCAGGATGTTGAACTGTTCGACGGGACGGTGGCGGACAATATTTCGAGATTTGGCGGCAAGAGCGACCCCCAGGGCGTGCTCGCCGCGGCGAAAGCCGCGGGCGTCCACTCGACGATCATGCATCTGCCGGCAGGCTTCCAGACGCGCATCGGCGAGGGAGGCAGAGCGCTGTCGGCAGGGCAAAGGCAGCTTATCGGCCTTGCCCGGGCGCTCTACGGCAACCCGTTCCTGGTCGTGCTGGACGAGCCAAACTCAAATCTCGACGTTGAAGGTGACGCCGCCCTGGCCGGAGCCATCATGGCCGTCCGCCAGCGTGGAGGTATTGTGATCGTTGTTGCACACAGGCCATCTGCCCTCACCAACATCGATCAGGTCATGGTCCTGGCGGATGGCAGGCTGCGCACCTTCGGCTCGCGCGAGGAAGTGCTTGCCGGCATGCGGCGGCCGCCCTCGCCTGCCGCGCAACGTCCATCTTCGATCGCGCCCATCCACTCGGGAGTGACCGGACATGCGTGACATCTTGCCCCGCGTGCTTGCGTTCATGCCGACACTTGCCCGGTTCGGAACTCGAGATCAGCCCGCCGAAACCGACTTGCCCAAGGTGCCAGACAGCATCCTTGCGCCAGGGACCCTTTGGCCAAGCATGACGCTGGGGCTCGTTGTGACTGGCCTGCTGGTGGTCGGCGGCGGAGCATGGCTTGGCTTGACCAAGATAGCCGGCGCCGTGATCGCGCCCGCCACGGTGGTGGTCGAAAGCAACATCAAGAAGGTCCAGCACCAGACCGGCGGCACGATCGGCGGCATCTTTGCGCAAGACGGCGACCATGTTCGGGCCGGTGACATATTGGTCCGGCTGGACGGCACGCTGCCACGGGCCAATCTGCAGATTATCAGCGAAGATCTTGATCGCACCACGGTGCGGCTTGCGCGACTGGAGGCCGAACGCGGCGGTTTGCGTGAAATGCAGCTTCCAGCCGGCCTTGAGGCCGGGATGCCAAAGCCGGAGCTGGCCGCCCTTGTCAGCGGCGAGCGCGCTCTGTTCGAAACCCGTGCCTCGGCATTGGCCGGGCAGAAGGCGCTCTTGTCGAGCCAAACAAAGCAACTCGAGCGTCAGATCGATGGCCTGAGGGCGCAGCAGGTTGCAGCCGATGAATCAGCGGCGCTGCTGAGCACTGACCTTACGGATGTCGATGCCCTCTATTCGAAGAAACTGGTATCCAAAGAGAGGATCAGCAACGTCAGGCTGGATGCGACGCGAGCCAAGGGCGAGTCGGGGCGACTTGCAGCCGCGGTAGCAGAGGCACAGGCCAAGATCAGCGAGATCGAGTTGCAGATCCTGCAGCTCGACGAGCAACGGCGAAGCGACGTAACCGGTGAACTGCGCGAGACTGAAGCCAAGCGCACCGAACTCAACGAACGCAGGATCGTGGCGCAAGACGAACTGACCAAAACCGAGATCCGCGCTCCGCAATCCGGCACAGTTCAGCAGTCCTCCGTTCACACTGTCGGCGGCGTGGTCGCCCCGGGCGAACTGCTGATGACGATCGTTCCCGAGGCCGACAACCTTGTCGTGGACGCGTTGATCCCTCCTTCCCGCATAGACGACGTCAACCCGGGACAGAGCGTTTCGATCCGGTTTCCAGCTTTCGATGCCGGGACTACCCCTGTTTGCAACGGCTCCGTGAAGTACATCTCGGCGGACCTGATCAAAGATCCGCAACGCCAGCTTTCGTACTTTTCGGCCCGTATCAAGGTCGACAGTCAGTCCGAGTGCTTGAAGGAAGCCAGGCAACTCAGACCGGGCATGCCAGCGGAAGTTCACATCCGCACGGATGAACGCAATGTGTGGTCGTATATGCTGAAACCTCTCACGGACCAGATTTCCAGGGCTTTCCGCTAAGCAGGCCTGGAATTCGCATGCCGGCGGTCCAGCCCGAGAGCCCATGGGCTGGACATATCATGCGTCCGCAGGATGCCGGCTTCACAGCGCAACTTATAATGCCTTCTGATGAAGGTACTGGTCACCGGCGCTGCCGGCTTCATAGGCTATCATGTCGCCAGGCGGCTCCTGGAGCGCGGTGACGAGGTTGTCGGCATCGACAGCATCAACGATTACTACGACCCGCAAATCAAGCAGGCGCGGCTGCGGCTCCTGGACGAGGCGAGCCGCAAGACCAATGCCGGCTATCATTTCATCCACGGCGATCTCGCCGACAGGGGCGTGGTCGACGGCTGCTTTGCCGACCATGGCTTCGACCGGGTGATCCATCTCGCCGCCCAGGCCGGCGTGCGCTACAGCCTGGAAAACCCGCGCGCCTATGTCGAGAGCAACATCATCGCCTACACCAACATGCTCGAGGCCTGCCGCGGCAGCCGTGTCGGGCACCTGACCTATGCCAGCACCTCGAGCGTCTACGGTGCCAACACCGACATGCCGTTTTCCGAGCATCGGCCGGCCGACCATCCGCTGCAGTTCTACGCCGCCACCAAGCGTGCCAACGAACTGATGGCGCACAGCTACAGCCACCTGTTCGGCCTGCCGACCACGGGGCTGCGCTTCTTCACCGTGTACGGCCCCTGGGGACGTCCTGACATGGCGCTGTTCCTGTTCACCAGGAGCATCCTGGCCGGTGAGCCGATCAAGCTGTTCAACAACGGCAACCACACGCGCGACTTCACCTATGTCGAGGACATCGCCGAGGGCGTGATCCGTGCCAGCGACAGCCCCGCCGCGGCCAACCCGACCTGGGATTCCGGCCGTCCGGACCCGGCGACCAGCAGCGCGCCCTGGCGCATCTTCAACATCGGCAACAACAATCCGGTGAAGCTGACCGCCTATGTCGAGGCGCTGGAAAACGCGCTCGGCCGCAAGGCGGTGATCGAGCTGCTGCCGCTGCAGGCCGGCGACGTGCCCGACACCTTCGCCGACACTTCGGCGCTGCAGGCGGCGGTCGGCTATCGCCCCCGCACCTCCGTCACCGAGGGGGTGGGGCGGTTCGTCGAGTGGTACCAGGATTTCTACAGCTGACGGGTCGGGTTCGCGAGGCCCGGGCCGCAGCCGACTGTTTAAGAGCGGGGCGTGGTTTTGCGGGTCGAGCCATCACTTACTGATGCGCCGGAACACCGCGAAAGTTGCGGTGCGCGAGAGCAAGGGGCGCAGCATCGAAGAGTCGATGCAATCAGGAAAGGACCCCGCTATTGGAGAAACCTTCTCCAATAGTTTCGACCGGTTATGGGGAGAGTGCTAGTGGTACCGTTGGCTGGGATCGATCCGATGGATAAGCTATTGTTCTTATTCTTCTTTTTGTGTACCTGACGCGAATTTGTATCACAATAGGTATCACAATAGGTATCACCTTTTTGGAAGGCCTGGGCAAAGCCGACCGGCGTCTTATCGTGTTGCTCTTGGTGGTCTGGAGGGCGCCCCGAAGCTGTCTGAACAACTCTTCGGCGCCTCCCGGCCTGGGAGTGTGTCAATGGGCGGCAGGCAATGACCTTGGGCCGATAGAATCGGTTCTTGGCGGAAGCAAAAAAGCCCGCCAGCCTCCCCATGCTGCACGGACTAGCGTAAGTTCTTCGGCTCGACATTTGCTACTCAGCGAGAACACCCCCAGCCATCACCTGGTACTCCACGCCATCCGGCTTATCCTTCAGGTCACTCCTCAGCCCGTCATTGCCTGCCACATTAGACTGCTTTAATATGGCAAAATGCTATATCGAAGGTACGGCCTCAGGACTGAAATCGACGGCACATGGACGGTGTTTGATGGGTTCACCGGCCTGCCGGCAGAGATTGAGGGGCATCCCTATGGCGACCTGCTCGATAGGGATTATGCGATCGAGGTCGTTGACCTACTCAATTCAGAAGACTCCGCACGCAGGCTTGGCCACGAGGCCTCTTAATCCTCGTCGGAACTAAGCGGTCTTAAGGGGACCCACGGCCGGTTGCCTACACCCCGGCCCCGGTGCCCAGTCCTAGCAGCCCCAACGCGAAGGCGGACCGTCATGGAAAATTGTAAATGATAGCGCGCTGTCCTGCTTGGGGTCTTGATAGGGCCTAGGCAGCGATGGTTGCCCCCGGGGGTGCGCGGTTACGGTCAGCAGGCCCCACGAGCGCACAGTGCCGAACAATTGGAATTTCGGAGAGCTGTCAGTTAAGCAGGCAGATCGTTTCACCGAAGAATGGGCTGATGGACCCGTATCAATCCGTCGGTCCTTTCTGGCGATGACGGGAAGCGAGAGGGAGGGACTCCTCACACCGTCACCAATGACACCAACAACGATAGGGCGATATTCGGATCGGGCCACGACTATGTTCAAATTGCGGAACCATTCACAAGCTCAGGGGTTCCGGACTGGACGAAGGGACAACCTGACAATGAATTTCCGTGAGAGTTCGGGTGGGACAGTTGCTGCCGCTGTCAAGCGTCAGGTAGGCTCAAAGGCGATGAACCGCTACGCAGAGAGCCTGCCGTGCTTCCGGGTTGATCCGGATTTACCGGAAGTCTTCAAGGAATTGCTTGAACGACTAGAGCGTGCAGAAGAGTCCACGCTTGATGAAGAACCCCCTGCGGGCGCATTTCACCAGTTCAACCGTCTCGATGAAGGCCGACTGCTGCAGCGCTAGACCCCAGCCGCCACTACTCCCTTCGTTCCCAAAGCGTCGCCCCCTCTCTCGCATTGCGGGCCAGCCTATCCGTAAAAGCTCGGCATGTAGGCGCGGCCGAGGAGACGCGCTTTCCACCAGCCGGGCGGCTCACCAATCGTAAGAATTTTAAGGATCGCTTTGACATTTCGGAAGCCTTCTTCCGAATTAAGTCTCCTTGTTCCCCACCCGAGACGCTCGGCGGCTCGTTGCTATCATCACAGCCAACTTGCGGCTGGTGCAAAGCAACAGGAGGAGTGTCATGAATTCTTTCGTGAAAACTTTCGCCAAAATTCTTGCTAGCAGCGCAGTCATCATTTCATTGTCGCTTCCGGCAACGGCTGCTGGCCTTGGAGTTGGTGCAGGTGCCTCAGTTGGCGGAAACGGCGGCGTCAATGCCGGAGCATCGGTCGGCGGATCGGGCGGCATCGGCGCTGGGGCTGGCGCGTCAATTGGCGGTGCGGGTGGCGTGAACGCGGGTGCTGGCGCCAATGCAGGTGGCTCCAGCGGCGTCAGCGCCGGGCTCGGCGCTTCGGTCGGCGGCAGCAATGGCGTTAATGCTGGAGCCGGGGATAACATCGGTGGTTCGGGCGGCGTCAGCGCCGGGCTCGGTGCCAATGTCGGCGGCACAAGCGGTGTCGGCGCGGGCGTGGCCGTTGGAAACGGAACGAATCCCAGCAATCCGTCGAACCCGAGCATCCTCTCGAGCCCCAACATTCCGGGTGCAGTGGCTCAGATGTCAAGCTCGCAGCTAATGCGCATGAAGAAGCGCTGCGCGGACGTCCTCAGCAATGAGGGGACTTATGACCGTGACCTGCGCCAGCTGTGCCTACTGATAGCGCGCCGCTGAGGCTGAAGAGGCGTACCCCTCCGGTGAGGGCCGTCTTGTCAGCTGAGGGCGAACATCGGAAGTCCTAGGGATAATCCTAGGAGTAGCCC
>NZ_JAIUGR010000018.1:0-129467 GCF_020164695.1 Mesorhizobium sp. ESP6-5 | reverse complement strand
TTCAGGGGCGGGTCGCTTCAACATGACCCAGTGAATCAAAAACCCCCGGCAATTGCCAGGGGTTTGTCAGCAGTCTGAGGCCGCCCTCGAGGCGGCCTTTTTGTTTCGGGCACCCGTTTTGCGGCGTGTCGCTAAAATCAATTTCGATTTTCCAGACAATGCGCTAAGCCGGGCGGAAGTCACATCCGGGGCCGTCGCGCCATGAACATGCAGCCAGACATCGAAACACTAGAACCGGCCGCCGAAGGCGGCTCTCACCCGCTGTTCGCCGATGTACCGTCCTCGGTCGAGTTCAACAAGCTGCGCAAGCGACTGCTACGGCTGACCCGCCAGGCGATCGAGGATTTTTCGATGGTGAAGCCGGGCGAGCGCTGGCTGGTCGCGCTATCGGGCGGCAAGGATTCCTACGGTCTGCTGGCCATGTTGCTTGATCTCAAATGGCGCGGGATGCTGCCAGTCGAGTTGCTGGCCTGCAATCTCGACCAGGGCCAGCCGAATTTCCCCAAACATATCCTGCCCGACTATCTCGACACCAACGGCATAGCGCACCGTATCGAATACCGGGACACCTATTCGGTCGTGACCGACAAGCTCCCCGAAGGCAGCACCTATTGCTCACTCTGCTCGCGGCTGCGGCGCGGCCATCTCTACAGGATCGCGCGCGAGGAAGGCTGCTCGGCCCTGGTCCTCGGCCATCATCGCGAGGACATCCTCGAAACCTTCTTCATGAACCTGTTCCACGGCGGGCGGCTTGCCGCCATGCCGCCGAAACTGCTCAACGACGAAGGCGACGTGGTGGTGTTGCGGCCGCTGAGCTACTGCGCCGAAATCGATCTGGAGAAATTCGCTGCCGCGATGCGGTTCCCAATCATCCCTTGCGATCTCTGCGGCAGCCAGGAAGGGCTGCAGCGCAACGCCATGAAAGCGATGCTCGAGGACATCGAAAAGCGCATGCCCGGCCGCAAGGACACCATGATTCGCGCTCTGTCCAACACCAGGCCGTCGCATTTGCTCGACCGAAAGCTGTTCGATTTCGCCGCCCTCAATGAAACCCTCGCGATCAGGCAAGACATTTCCGATGACATTTGACGACACCGCGATCGACTGGCTGGCCGGCATTCTGGCCGAGGCAGCCCAAGCCGAAATCATGCCGCGCTTTCGCCGACTGGGCGACGGCGACATCAGGCAGAAGACTTCCGCCGCCGACCTGGTGACGGAGGCCGATGTCAACGCCGAGCGGCTGATCACCGCCAGGCTGCGCGATCGCTATCCCTCTGCCATGGTGGTGGGCGAGGAGGCCTGCTCCGAAGATCCGGCGCTGCTCGACGGCTTGGGCGATGCCGAACTGGCGTTCACCGTCGATCCGGTGGACGGCACCTTCAATTTCGCGTCCGGCGTGCCGCTGTTCGGCGTCATGCTGGCGGTCGTGGTCAGGGGGGAGACGGTCGCGGGCATCATTCATGATCCGGTGGGCAAGGACTGGCTCATCGCCGCCAGGGGTGCCGGCAGTCATATCAGGCATGCCCATGGCAACCTGGAGAAAGTGCATGTGGCGGCGCCCGTGCCGATCTCGCAGATGACCGGCGCGGTGTCCTGGCAATATCTCGACGAACCGGAGCGCTCACGCCTGGCGCGCAACCAGACCAAGGCACTGTCGCAGTTCGCCTATCGCTGCGCTGCTCACGAATATCGCCTGCTGGCGAGCGGGCATGCGCATTTTGTCGTCTACAACAAGCTGATGCCCTGGGATCATCTGCCCGGCGTGCTGATCCATCAGGAGGCCGGCGGCCATGCCGCTCGCATCGACGGCAGCGCCTATCTGCCCTCGCATGTCGATGGCGGTCTGCTTGTCGCGCCGGACCAGGACAGCTGGCAGGAACTGCGCCGCGAGTTGTGGGCGGAATAGGACCAATTCCTGTGGCTTAAACCGTTGTATGATCGAGTCGGGCGTTTTGGCGGAGGCTCTCGGATGAAACCTCGGTTCGCAATTTTTGCGGCGGCTCTTGCCGTGGTGCTGTTTGCGAACTCCAGCGCGGCAATCGCGCAAGAACGCCCCTGTCACAGTTCCGATCCCATCGACACCATCAAGGAGATGTCGGACGCTATCTATGCCTGTTGGAAACCGCCACCCGGAACCGCGGGCATGTCCTTGACCATGCAGTTCTCGCTCCGTCGCAACGGGACGCTGATCGGGACGCCTCGCGCCTCCTATTCCGATCTGGGGGCCGATCCGCGGCTCAGCCGAGCCTTCGTGGCGTCCATCCTCAAGGCGCTCGACGACGCTCTTCCATTCCCCTTTTCAAACGGCATGGGCGGAGCGATCGCGGGGCGGATGCTCTCTCCTCGCTTCACGGCGGCGCTTGAACGCGCATCCTGACGCCACCAGCAGACGACAATCAGTGCAGGTCGGTGACGTGGCCTGAAACGGGGGCGTTCTGCGGCTGGAACATCTTGCCGCGCTCCGCAAACAGGATCATCAGCAGCGCGGCCACCGAGACGCTGCAGAAACCGGCGGCCAGCGGCGTCACCGTGCCGTTGAAAGCCTGGCCGATCAGCGTGCCGAGAATGCCGCCGAGAAAAGTCTGCATGAAACCCAGGATCGATGACGCCGTGCCGGCCAGCTGGCCAAGCGGCTCCATGGCCAACGCATTGAAATTGGCTCCAAGACAGCCAAACGGCAGCATGGCACTGGCAAAGAAGGTGATGAACAGCCAGAGCGGCATCTTCGTTTCCAGTGAAACCACCAGCCAGGCCAGGCTGATCACCAGAAACAGCAACAGCGCGCTTTGCGACAGGCGGCGCATGCCGACGCGGCCGACGAGGCGCGAGTTCAGATAGTTGGAGAAGGCGAGTACGCCCGCGACACCGGCGAAAATGACGGGAAACATCTCGCCGACGTCGAAGATGTTGACGTAGATTTGCTGCGCCGAGGCGATGAAGCCGAACATGGCGCCGAAGATGAAGGTGCTGGCGAAGGCATAGCAGAGCGCGATGCGGTTGGTGAGCACGATGCGGAAGCCGCCGAGGATGGATGAAACCGTCAGTGGCCGGCGATATTCGGGATGCAGCGTCTCGGGCAGGCGCAGCAGCGACCACGCCGAGACGATCATAGCTCCGACGGCCATTGTGACGAATATCCAATGCCAGGTCGCGAACAGCATGATGAACTGGCCGATGCCTGGAGCCACGACCGGGATCGCCATGAACACCATGAAGATCAGCGACATGACTTCGGCCATACGCCGGCCGTCGAATGTATCGCGCACGATCGAGACCGCTATGACGCGCGTGGCAGCCGCGCCAAGGCCTTGCACGGCGCGGCATATCAAGAGCGTTTCAAAGCTCGGCGCGATAGCGGCCGCGGCGGCCGCCGCCACATAGATGATCAGGCCGGCGACGAGCGGCGATCGGCGCCCGAACCGGTCCGAGATCGGCCCGAAGAACAGTTGGCCGCCGCCGAAACCCAGTATGTAGGCGGTGACCACATATTGCCGATGATTTTCGTTCTCGACCCCGAGCGAGGCACCGATCTGCTGCAGCGCCGGCAGCATGATGTCGATGGCCAGCGAATTGAGCGCCATCAGCGCCGCGCAGAGCGCGATGAACTCCCAGCGCGGAATCGCCAATTGGCTTGCCGGGGGCGAGGTGCTTGCCCCTTGCGGCGCTGATTTCTGCTGGTCCACGGCAAGTCCGATCTCTCAAACGAAAATGCGCCGGCGGGCCGGCGCATTTGGCTCGTCTTGGTCCCGGGATCCGGGCTTGTAAAATTGCCGAGGTGGGGCCGCCCCGGTGGCTTGGGCATGTCGATACCGACACGCCCAAAACGGAAGTCAGGCGGCGCCTTTGACGCTCACGCCCTTCTCGACCAGGAAGGTCTGCAATTCGCCGGCCTGGAACATTTCGCGGATGATATCGCAGCCGCCGACGAATTCGCCCTTGACGTAGAGCTGCGGGATCGTCGGCCAGTTGGAATAGTCCTTGATGCCCTGGCGCAGCTCGGCGGAGTCCAGAACGTTCACGCCTTTGTAGTCGGCGCCGATATAGTCGAGGATCTGGACGACCTGGCCGGAAAATCCGCATTGCGGGAAGCCGGGCGTGCCCTTCATGAAAAGGACGACGTCGTTGCCCTTCACTTCATTGTCGATGTAGTCGTTGATGCCGCTCATGGAATATCCTTTCACGCCTGTGGGAGTCAGGCTCGAAACATGCCCCTCAAATAAACCCATAGGTTGCCCGAAACAAGACTTTAGCCATGCCATCACCCGAATGGCGCAAAGAATGGGCGCTTTTGGGCCAAGCGTGTCGGGTGGAAATGCCTCAGTCGGGAACGCTGGTCTGCAGCGCCAGCGCGTGCAGCACGCCGCCCATATTGCCCTTCAATGCGTCATAGACCATCTGATGCTGCTGGACGCGGCTTTTTCCGCGAAAGCTCTCGGCCACGACCTCAGCGGCGTAATGGTCGCCGTCACCGGCGAGGTCGCGAATTGTCACACGGGCATCCGGTATGCCGTCCTTGATCAGTTTTTCGATGTCGTGAGCGTCCATTGCCATTGCGGAAATTCCTGTTTCGGAAGGGCGGCGGCGCGGCGGCCCATATGATGAGAGTCGGGCAAGCCTAAAGCCTTTCCAATCCGGATTGAAGCGGTTCTGTCCGGTATCCGTTCTGCTGGTGTTCAGGCGATGGTTTCACCCGGCCCCCGCGCCGGCTCATCCTCACGCATCGAGAAGGCGCGGCCAAGGCTGAAGACCAGCACGTAGAGCGGGAGGTTGACCGCCATGTTGGCGATCGGCAGATAGCTGGTCATTCGCCAGGCGGGCGAGAAGAACGGCTGGCCGTAACCATCGCAGACAAGCGAAGAGCCGTACTCCCACAAGGCCCCCAAGACGGCCGAGACGGCGAAAAGCTTGATGCAGGTGACGACGTGTCTTGTCCGCGCCTGGTCCGGCAGAAGCCGGTTCCAAAGCAGCAGGCAGACGATCGGAACCGCATAGATGAGGTTCTGCAGCACAAGCATCGGAAGCGTGCCGTTGGCCGCGGCGAGGAATTCTCCGCGCGTTTCCAGCCTGGAACAAACCTCGCTCGATGTTGTCGAGAGCAGGAAGAAGACGAAGGGCCCGAGGCACCAGAAGAAGAACAGCGACGGCCAGAAGACGACTGCAAGCAGCGCCCGGACGGCCAGTTTCTTATGATTGAGCAGGATCTCTGGACAAATCGGTTTTCCCTTTGTCCGAGAAAACCGGTTTCCACCTTTCGGGATCATGCCCTGGTCAACTGGCCTGATCCATGAAGCGCGGGAACCAGCCTTCATGGGCGGCGGTCAAGTCGCTGACCGGGATTGCCCTGGCATCGCCGAGCTTCAACGCGGCGCCGCCGGTCGAGCCGATCCACGGCGCGAAAATGCCGAGTTCGCCCTGCTGCTTGCGGATGGCGTCCCATTCATCGCCATGCGGATCGATCGACAGCGTCAGGAGATAGCGGCCCTGGTCTTCGCCGAACCAGACCGGGATCGGATCGGTACCGACAAGCCCGGGAACGGTCGCGCCGATGCCCGACGCCATCGCCATTTCGGCCAGCGCCACCGCAATGCCGCCATCTGAGACGTCATGCGCGGCCGTGACGATGCCGGCAGCGATCAGCGAGCGTACGTGGTCGCCGACGCGCTTCTCGTGTTCGAGGTCGACCGGCGGCGGCGGGCCGTCGCTGCGGCCGTGGATATCCCTGAAATAGACGGACTGGCCAAGATGCGTTCCCCAGGAAGCCGGTGCGCCGACCAGCAGGATCATCTGGCCTTCCGCGGCGAAACCGATCCGCGCCATCTTCGACCAGTCTGATATCAGGCCGACGCCGCCGATGGTCGGTGTCGGCAGGATGCCCCGGCCGTTGGTCTCGTTGTAGAGCGAGACATTGCCCGACACGATCGGGAAACCAAGCGCCCGGCAGGCGTCGCCGATGCCTTTCACCGCGCCAACCAACTGGCCCATGATCTCAGGCCGTTCGGGATTGCCGAAATTGAGATTGTCGGTGGCGGCGAGCGGCAGCGCACCGGTGGCGGTCAGGTTGCGCCAGCATTCGGCCACCGCCTGCTTGCCGCCCTCGTAGGGGTCGGCTTCGCAATAGCGGGGCGTCACGTCGGAGGAGAAGGCCAGCGCCTTGGTTGGATGGCCCTCGACCCGCACCACGCCGGCGTCGCCGCCCGGAAGCTGCAGCGAATTGCCCTGGATCAGTGTGTCGTACTGTTCCCACACCCAGCGGCGCGAAGACAGGTCCGGTCCGCCAAGCAGCTTCAGCAGCGCATCGGCGAGGTCGGCCTGCGGGATATCGTTGGCGGCAAGCGGCGCCGGCTTCTTCGGCTCGACCCAAGGGCGATCGTATTCGGGAGCCTTGTCACCGAGATCCTTGATCGGCAGGTTGGCGACCTCGTTCCCCTGGTGCCGCACGCGGAAGCGCAGATCGTCGGTGGTCTTGCCGACGATGGCGAAGTCGAGGCCCCATTTGTGAAAGATCGCCTCGGCCTCCTTCTCTTTTTCGGGGCGCAGCACCATCAGCATGCGCTCCTGGCTTTCCGACAGCATCATCTCGTAGGCGCTCATGCGCTCCTCGCGCACCGGCACCTTGTCGAGGTCGAGTTCGATGCCGAGGTCGCCCTTGGCGCCCATTTCGACCGCCGAACAGGTGAGGCCGGCAGCACCCATGTCCTGGATGGCGATCACGGCGCCCGAAGCCATCAGTTCGAGAGAGGCCTCCAGCAGGCATTTTTCGGTGAAGGGATCGCCGACCTGCACGGTCGGGCGCTTCTCGTCGATCTTGTCGTCGAATTCGGCCGAGGCCATGGTGGCGCCGCCGACGCCGTCGCGGCCGGTCTTGGCGCCCAGATAGACGACCGGCAGGCCGACGCCCTTTGCCTCGGACAGGAAGATGGCATCGGTCTTGGCAAGGCCCGCGGCAAAGGCATTGACCAGGATGTTGCCGTTGTAGCGGGCGTCGAAATTGACCTCGCCGCCGACCGTCGGCACGCCGAAGGCATTGCCGTAGCCGCCGACGCCGGAAACCACGCCCGCGACCAGATGCCTGGTCTTGGGATGGTCGGGCGCGCCGAAGCGCAGCGCGTTCATCGCCGCGATCGGCCGCGCGCCCATGGTGAAGACGTCGCGCAAGATGCCGCCGACGCCCGTCGCCGCACCCTGGTAGGGCTCGATGAAGGAGGGATGGTTGTGGCTTTCCATCTTGAAGACGACGCAGTCGCCGTCACCGATGTCGACCACGCCGGCATTCTCGCCTGGGCCCTGGATGACTTGCGGGCCGGTGGTCGGCAAGGTGCGCAGCCATTTCTTCGAGGATTTGTAGGAGCAGTGCTCGTTCCACATCGCCGAGAAGATGCCGAGTTCGGTGAAGCTCGGCTCGCGACCGACCAGGTCCAATATGCGCTGATACTCATCGGGCTTCAGCCCATGCGAGGCGATGAGGTCTGATGTGATCGGGACGGAATTGGAAGTGGTCATGGGCGGCGATTTATGTCCATGGAGCAGGGATTTTGAGTCTCCTCTTATCGCAAGCCTTGCGGTCGATACACCCGTCGGCTGAGGAAAAAGGCAGAAAGCAACAGGGCGATAGATCGCGGCAGGCCTTTTGGTGAGCAGCGAAAGGCGTCCACCCAGCTTTCAAGTCCCCGCAAAACCAAAATGGGGAACGCTCCGATGCCCCGGTCGTTAGGTCCCTATCACCGAGGAGACAGAATCATGGCTACCAAGCAAGGCAAGAACGACAATCGCCTCTCGGACAAGGAAGCTCTCCATATCGCGGAGACCACCGACGTTTCGCCGCGGCAGGCCAAGGAATTGGCTGAGAAGCACGGCAAGGAAAAAGCCGAGAAGGAAGCCAAGAACTTCAAGGCCGAAGGTTGATCCGGGTCTGGTTCTGACAAGTCTAGTGTCGCAAGTCGACGTCTCGAGGCAGCAGGGCGGGTGGCCGCGAACGGTTCAGGAAAAACTGTCGTAGCCCGCGCGGCCCTCGTCCAGCAGCCGCCTGATCACCGCGACGCCGCGGGCAACATCCTCGCGCCCGCTCGGCTGCGAAACACCGAAGCGCACCCCATGGAAAACCCGCTCCGAGCGCCCCGCCTTGAATTCATCCTCATCGTCGATCAGCACGCCATGCTCCAGGCAGGCATTCTTGAACGTGCCGGAAAGCCAGGGATCGGGCAGGGTGAGCCAGACGAACGGCACCTTGTCGTGCGATCTGAATGAGAAGCCCGCCAAACTTTCGCGCACTATGGACATGCGGGCGCTGATCTCCGCGATGCTGCGCTTGCGGATTTCGCTGGCATGGCCGGAAAGCACCAGCCGGGCATTCACCTCCGCCAGCAGGAATGGCATGCCGCCGGTCATCATCTTGTGGGCGACCCGGATGCGATGGCGATAGGCGGGCGGGCAGGAGAGCCAGCCGCCGCGCAGGCCGGCGGCGACCGATTTCGACAGGCCGCCGGCGATGATGGTGCGTTCGGGCGCGAATTCGGCAAGCAGCGGTGTCGGGTCGTCGGTCAAATGGCCGTAGAGGTCATCCTCGATCAGGATGACGTTGTAATCACGGGCGATACGCGCGATCGCCTCGCGTCGCGCCGACGACAAAGTCACCAAGGTCGGATTCTGCGCCGTCGGTATCAGGAAGATCATCCTGGGGTGCTTTTGCGCGCAGACGCGTTCGAAATCCGCCGGATCGAGGCCTTCATCGTCCGATGCCACCAGCGCGGTGCGCCGGCCGATCAGGCCGGCACTGCGGGAAATCTGGGAGTAGGTGAGGTGCTCGAAGGCGACATAGTCGCCGGGCGTGGTCAGGGCCGCGATCGCGGCCATCACCGCCGCATGGGTGCCGAGGGTAGGCACGATTGTATCGATCGTTGGTCGGAAGGCATTCCGCGACAGCCACCGGGCGCCGGCTTCGTACCAGCGATGCGGGAAGTCGCGCGTGTAACTTGAAATCTCATGCGGATGGTCCTGTGCGGTGCGCGACAGGACATCGGCTACAACGGCGCCCTGGCCGATATCAGGGGCTGCCGTGCTGTCGAACCGCAACTTGCCCTTGGGGGCATCGACATAGCGCGTGCCCTCCACGCTGGTGTCGGGCGTCTCCGGCTTCGTAACTCCGATGTTCTGGCTAAGCACGTAGGTCCCGCGTCCGACTTCGCCGCTGACGAGACCGCGCTCGCGCAGCAATTGATAGGCCCGCCCGACGGTGCCGACCGTGGCACCGATGTCGTAGGCAAGGTCGCGCTGTGGCGGCAGTTTTGCCCCCGCGCCGATCACTCCTCGGTCGATATCCGCCTCGATGGAATCCGCGAGACGCTGATACAGCGGGCCTGAACCGGTGAGATCTGGAATCCAATTTGTCATGGTGACAATTTTCTATATTGCACCGTTTTTGGAGTCAATACATACCGGCAATGCATCCAACCCAGGGGTGCAATTGACATTTGGCAGAAAGAAAATGAATACAATCGGAACATTCCGCCACTCGGAAACCCAATTGCTCGGTCAGCCTGCTCGCCCGTCCGGGCAGCGCGGCTTCGCCGGCCGAATTGTGCAAGTGCTCAGTTCGCTGGCGAAATGGATCGACCACCTGCTGGAGCGCCGGCGCGGCCGGCTGGCGCTGCTGGAGATGACCGACGATCAACTCAAGGACATCGGCATTTCGCGCTGCGACGCTCACCGCGAAGGCATCAAGCCGCTCTGGGAATAGCGGCCCGTTATCGGATGCCTTTGCTCCCGAGGCGTCCGATAGCGTGGTCGACGAAAACGGCGACGACGCATATCACAAGGAAAAGTGTGGTTATGGCGAGCGCGGCCATGGCGACGCTCTCAACGCCGTTCCTGGCGACATTGAGGAAGGGGTAGGGCACTTCGCCCGCCAGCGGCGCGCGCGCCAGCGCATAGGCCAGATAGGCGATGGGATAGAGCACCCACCAGGAGATGTCGCTCCATCGCGTCCTGCCATCGGCGCCCGATATCAGCCACCACAGCACGAACAGCACCGGCGTCACGTAGTGCAGCAGGATGTCGCAGAGCAGGAACAGGCCTTGCGGCTGCCAGAGCCGCGCCAGAACCGTGGCATAGACGATGAATACTAGGGTGATCGAAGCCGCGACGCCCGCGCGCATCCGTGGTCCGGCAAAGGCCGGCAGCCATGCATAGAAGCTGGATGACAACAGCGAAGCGTGGACCAGCACGGCGCCAATGTTGGTCAGGATGGTGAAGAAGCTGAAATAGAACACGATCGAGCCGAGCAGGCCGCGGCCCGCTACCATCGAAGCCGGAATGGTGATCGAGAACTGCAAAGCGAGCGCTATCAGGCCAACAAACAATCCCGCGATCTGCAGGAACCGACCCATGGCAGGCTCAGGCGGTGGCCGCGCAGGCCGGATTGCCCGCCTGCCAGCGCGCGACATCAGAGCTGATGCGTGCGCCGAGCGGGTCGTTCATCAACGGTCCGAAGACGTCGACACGGCTTGAATTGCCCTGTGCCTGCACGACCAGCAACGGTTTGCCGCCATAGTGCTTGGCCGGCACCAGAAGGAAGCGCGGCGTGCCGCTGAACGAGTTCAGTTCATTGGCCATCTGATACTGCCTGAAGGCCGGATCCTTGCTGGCGATCCAGCATTTGTGGGCCGATATCGCCACCTGTTCCATGGAGAGCAGCGCGGCGCTCTTGCCCGACGGCACGGGCGTGCTCTTGGGGCTCGATTGGCAAGATGCCAAGGCAAAGCCTGACACGGCGATCAGGGCGATCGTCCTGTTCTTGATCAAGCGGCACCCATTTCGAGTTCGGACAGAAAGATCTTCAGGCCGTCGGTCATCTCGCCCCACACCCTGGACAATGCCGGATGCTGCGAGGCGATCTGCTCATAGGCATCGAATCTGGGATAGGCGTCGAGCAGGTCGTGGCGGCCGGTCATGGCGCGGAAATTGTTGAAGATGAACCGCGTCGGCGTCAGCCAGGCATCGGCGAAACTGATGTCGCTGCCGAGCGCGAAGGGGCCTTGCGCCATGCGTGCCTCGATGGCGGCCAGCCCATGGTGCAGACGGGCGAATTGGGCGTCGATCTCGGCAGTGTCGCGCTTCGGCACGAAATGCAGTTCGAAAAGCTTCATCGTCGGTGTGAGTACGTCGAGATCGACGATGCGGGCAAACATGCGCACCAGCGCGCGGTCCTTCGAATCGGGCGGCAACAGAGCTGGTTCGGGAAACCGTTCCTCGAGATATTCGGCGATCACCACCGATTCGACGATCGTTTCGCCCGAGCCGGTGATCAGAACCGGAATCCGGTTCATCGGCGAGATGGCGCGAAACGCCTCGGGGATCGGAAAACCGGGCGGCGGCGCGATGATCTTGATCGGCACGTCCTTGATATAGGCCAGCGCCCGCACGATCGAAGAGTAGGGCGACAACGGCCGCGAATAGAGTTTCATGACCGTCTCTCCCTCACGCTATGATCTTGAATTGCCGCAATTCTTAAGGTTGCGGTTGCAAACTTCAAGCGGCAATGCCCAAGGCGCCTTCGAACAGCGCTCTGCCGTCATTGCCGCCATGCGCTGCTTCTATCAGATTCTCGGGATGCGGCATCAGGCCGAGCACATTGCCTTGTTCGTTGACGATGCCGGCAATGTCGTTGATCGAGCCGTTCGGGTTGGTGCCTTCGGCATAGCGGAACACCACCTGGCCTTCGCCCTCGAGACGGGCAAGTGTGTCGGCGTCGGCAAAGTAATTCCCGTCGTGATGCGCCACCGGCGAGCGGATGATCTGGCCCGGCTGGTAGCGACGCGTGAACATGGTGTTGGCGTTGGCGATCTCGAGCTTGACCTGCCGGCAGACGAATTTCAGCGAGGTGTTGCGCATCAGCGCACCTGGCAGCAGACCGGCCTCGACGAGAATTTGGAAACCGTTGCAAACGCCGATGACCATGACGCCCTTGGCCGCCTTTTCGGCGACCGCCCGCATGACCGGCATGCGTGCCGCGATCGCGCCGCAGCGCAGATAGTCGCCAAAGGAAAAACCGCCTGGGATGGCGATCAGGTCGACATCGGGAATTTCGGTGTCGGTCTGCCAGACGGTTGCCGGCGCCTGTCCGGAAATCTTGGTCAGCGCCGCGATCATGTCGCGGTCGCGGTTGAGGCCAGGGAGAAGGACGACGGCTGATTTCATTTTGGTTCGTAAGGCCTTTGTGCTTCGGCAAGTTCGCGCGGGTCGAGACGGCGCTCGATATGTTCTAGCCAATCATCCCGGCGAGCGAGCACGCCATAGATGTTCTTCACGTCACTCTCGGTGGCTATCAGATGACCGCGGATGGAGCCAAGCTCGGATTTTACCTCTCCGAGCGTCAAATCCATCCTGTCCAACCGTGATTGAATGGACTTGAGGCCTTCAAATATCAAAGCTTCCATCGCTCTCGGCCATCAGTTCCTCCGGCACAACTTCAGGTAAGCGTCACACTATAATTCTCAATTACAGTGTTCGCCAGCAGCTTGTCGCACATGGCCTTGAGATCGGCCTCGGCCTTGCCCTTGTCGCTTTCCGAAAGCTCGACGTCGAACACCTTGCCCTGCCGCACTTGGCCGACGCCATCGAAGCCCAGCCCCGACAGCGCGTGTTCGATCGCCTTGCCTTGCGGGTCGAGCACACCATTCTTGAGGGTGACGGTAATGCGGGCCTTGATCACGCTGGACATGCTCCTGTTCTGAACGTTGGGCGCAAGCCGGTGTCAGTGCGGCTTGCCTTTGAGGCCATCGGTCGAGGCGACAAGCACCGGACCGGTAGGACGCGGCGGCTCGTTCTCGTTCATGATGCCGAGGCGGCGGGCGACTTCCTGATAGGCCTCGACGAGGCCGCCCATGTCGCGGCGGAAACGGTCCTTATCGAGCTTGTCCTGCGTCGCCACGTCCCACAGGCGGCAGGAATCCGGCGAAATCTCGTCGGCCACGACGATGCGCATCATGTCGCCCTCGAACAGGCGACCGCACTCGATCTTGAAGTCGACGAGCTGGATGCCGACCCCCATGAACAGGCCGGAGAGGAAATCGTTGACGCGGATGGCCAGCGCCATGACGTCGTCGATCTCCTGCGGGCTTGCCCAGCCGAACGCCGTGATGTGCTCTTCCGAAACCATCGGATCGTCGAGCGCGTCGGCCTTGTAATAGAATTCGATGATCGAGCGCGGCAGGACGGTGCCTTCCTCGATGCCGAGGCGCTTGGACAGCGAACCGGCGGCGACATTGCGCACCACCACCTCGAGCGGGATGATCTCGACTTCCTTGATCAGCTGCTCGCGCATGTTGAGCCGGCGGATGAAGTGGGTCGGGATGCCCATGCGGTTCAAATGATTGAAGATGTATTCGGAAATGCGGTTGTTAAGTACACCCTTGCCGTCGATGACCTCGTGCTTCTTCTTGTTGAACGCGGTTGCGTCGTCCTTGAAGAACTGGATCAGCGTGCCCGGCTCGGGTCCCTCATAGAGGATCTTGGCCTTGCCTTCATAAATGCGGCGGCGATTTTTCATTTGAATTTTTCTCTGGATTTGCGGACAGGCGGCAAGCGACCACTTCCTGTCCGTCCGCCTGAATTAATGCGGCGACGGTGACGTTCAATGCCGGGTCTATCCCAATCACACCGTTTGCTCAATCGGCAAATCCTTTCAATCAACCGCTTTCGGGACTGAAATGCCGCAGCGCAGCATATGACGAAGCATATTGACCGGCCCGCGACCTTTTGGTTTGTGCTTCGGCAACACACATATCCATTGCCAACGAATCGGATTTGACCGGAGGGACGCCATGAGCAGCATGAAAGACCGCGAAGAGGGCTTCGAGCGCAAATTCGCATTCGACGAGGAGCTTCGGTTCAAGGCTTCGGCGCGGCGCAACAAGGCGCTTGGTCTGTGGGCAGCCGAAAAGCTCGGAAAGTCCGGCGCCGATGCCGACGCCTACGCCAAGGAAGTCGTTGTTTCCGACATTGAGGAAGCCGGCGACCACGACGTGTTCCGCAAGATCCGCAAGGATTTCGATGCCGCCGGCGTCGAGCAGTCCGATCACCAGATCCGCCGCACCATGGACGAAATGATGGCGCAGGCGATCGAGCAGATCAAGAACACCTGATCCGGCCGCTTTCTGGCCCAATCGACCGCCCGGCCGATCCGGGCGGTTTTTCTTTGCCTTTGCGGCGGTTTCCGGCTGAAACTGCCGACGTTAACGAGGAAAGAGATTAGATGTCCCTGAAGTCCCGTCTTGCCGCAGATGAAACGCTGGTAACCGCCTGGTCGGGCGTGCCGGATGCCTTGACCGTGGAGATCCTCGCCAGGCAGGACTTCGATGCCGTCACACTGGACATGCAGCATGGCGGCCATCACGAGGACAGCGTCCTGCGCGGCCTGGCACCCGTGCTGGCCGTGGGCAAGCCGGCGCTGGTGCGCATTCCCGTTGGCCGTTTCGACATGGCCAGCCGCGCTCTCGATTTCGGCGCCGAGGCGGTCATTGCGCCGATGGTCAACTCGGTGGCCGATGCAAAGCTGTTCGCCGCGGCCATGAAATATCCCCCGCTCGGCGAGCGCTCGTGGGGTCCGACCTATGCCTTTCCCCGCCATGGCAAGGGCGACTATGCCGAATGGCTGCGCGACGCCAATCAGCGCACCATGGCTTTTGCCATGGTCGAGACGCGCACCGCGCTCGATGCGCTTGACGGTATCCTCGACACGCCGGGCATCGACGGCATTTTCCTCGGACCGTCCGACTTCTCGATCGCCTGGACCAACGGCACCACGGTCAATTCGACGCTGGAAAGCATGATGGAGACGGTGGCTTCGGTTGCCGAGCGCACCCGCAAGGCCGGCAAGCATGCGGCGATCTATGTCGTCGAACCGGCTATCGCCGGCCGCGTCGTGTCGATGGGCTATCGCCTGCTCGCCACGGGCTCCGAGCACGCGCTGATTTCATTGGGAGCAAGGACCCTGCTCAAGGACATGCGGGACTCGATCGGATCCTGAACCAGCGGATTGCTGTCGCCAGCGTGTTGCTCAGGCCTTTGCACCACGAGCGCCGTGGCGGCCGATCCGCCGCGTCTGATCCTGTCGAACAAAGCGCCGAGCGCCTGGACCCACCAGTTGTTGAAAGCCATCAGCGGCAATGCCGCGAGGATCGACCCAGATATCGCGACGGCAGCGCCGAGTGCGGCGGAGTCGCTTGCCAGCAGCGCCCATGATCCCAACGAGCAGATAACGGGTACATGCACGAGGTAGAGCGGGAAAGACAGGTCGCCCAGGAAACGTGCGGCCTTGCCGGAGAGCCATGACGGTGGGTCATCCGTGCTCAGCACGGCGTAAACCAGCATGATGCTTGCCGGGATGGCCACGCAAGCTTGCCGCAAACCGATATCGGAAACTGCAATATCGAGCACGGCGAAGGGCCGGTATATTCCGACAGCGTCTCCTGCATAACCCAGCAGCACCAGCGAAATAATCGCCATGGCCCCTCTCACCCATCGATTCAGGCGAAATCCCATGGCGAGAAGCGGATAGAGTAGGAGGCTGGCCGGAAAGGCACAAAAGAAGAAGCTGACTTGCACCGCCAAGAATACGCCGGTTGCTATGCAAAGCCAGGACAATAGCGCCCAGCGGCCTTGCAAGAAAAAGACGATCGGGGCGAGGGCGAAGGTCAGCATGCTGCCCCAGAACTCGATCGTCATGGTCCACAGGCTGCTGTCGTAATATTTGTCGCCGTAATGAATGTCCGCCACGCTCCTTGTAGGAATGCGTCGGAGAAACTCGCTGTCTCCCGCGACAGTACCTTTGAAGCATTGCCGAATCTGCCGAGCCACTCAGATTGAGCGACCGCCGCTGCATCCTCGAAGAAATACAGATCGAGCTTGAAGATGACACAGGACGATAGAACCACAACAAGCACGGGTCCAGCCAGACGAGGCAAACGTTTGATCGCACCCAGCCGAAGGTCTTGTGCGTCGCGGGACTGGAAATAACGCTTCACAAGCACATAGGAAGAGAGGACGAAAAACAAGTAGACGGCAGAGCCGCCATTGAAAGCGATGAAAGCCAGACTTGTCTTGAGCGATTGCGCAGCCTCCTCTTCGCCCGCTGCGGACGGCGCAAAAGCACACAAGATATGCCAATTGAGAACGATAAGCGCTGCGGCACCTCTCAAGAATTCGAGTGAAGCGTCCTTGCGCAAGCATTGACCTCTGTTTCAAGGGCGAAGAATTGGCAGCCCGGTTCAAGCACGGATGATCATCCAGAAAGCAATTTCCACTGCTTCTGAATAGTTAACGCTGGCCCTCTTAAATTATTATTTATTCGAGTCCTGCAGTTTGATCGAATGCCATCGTGCGTTGATTTTGGCGCGCCTCAGAGGTCCGTCAGAAACTTGGCGAAGGTCATCGATCCCTCGGGCCAGGGGCCAAAGCCTGAATCCTCGCTGAGATGGCCGGTTTCTCCGGCATCGATGAACAGCGAGCCCCAGGCGCCGGCGATGTCCTCGGCGACATCGAAAGGGCAGAAGAGGTCGTTGCGGCTGGCGATCACGATGGAGGGAAACGGCAGCGGTTCGCGAGGATAAGGGCCGAAGGTCATCAGATGTCTTGGCTTGATCTTGGGATTCGCGACGTCCGGCGGTGCCACGAAGAAGGCGCCGGCGACCGGCTTCCGGAACTGCGGAATGGCTTGTACGGCCGCGGCCACTCCAAGTGAGTGAGCGACGAGAACGACAGGTCTCTCGGCCTCGTTGACCGCCTTGGCCACACTCGCCGTCCAGTCCTCGCGCACCGGCTTCGACCATTCCGCTTGCTCGACGCGGCGCGCCGTGGACAGTTTCGATTGCCAGCGGGTCTGCCAATGCTCAGGCCCCGAATTGGTGTATCCGGGAATGATCAGAATATCTGCGTCCTTGACTTTCATGGCGCTCAGATAGCGAGCGCGATTGCCTCATGCAACCGTTGATGGGCAGGCTTCCGGTCGCAACGGTGAACACCATGTTCGCTTTTCGCTGTCTTGTGTGAACGATGAAGATCGACGATCTCTGTCGGGAGAGAAACAGCCGTGGAGGACCGGGATTTTGGCGCTGACACGACGTAGAATGATCGGCGCCGCTGGCCTCCTGGCTTTGGGAGCTTCGCGAGACGTCGCCGCAACGGAGACAATGATGAGCGAACTGCCATTTGCCGCCACCACGCCGGTGAGCGTCGCCCGCGTCGGCCTGAAGGCGCGTGATGCCGAAAGTCTTGCCGCCTATTATCGCAAAGTCGTCGGACTGCAGGAATTGAGCCGCGCCGACGGCGCGATCACGCTCGGTGCCGGCAGCCGTCCGCTGCTGGTGCTTGAGCCGGACAGCTCTGCCAAACCGGACGATCCGCGCAGCGCCGGCCTGTTCCATACGGCTTTCCTGCTGCCCAGCCGTGCCGATCTCGGACGCTGGATCAACCACGCCATCTCAGACAAGATCGCTATCGAGGGCGCTTCGGACCATCTGGTCAGCGAAGCGCTCTACCTGACCGATCCCGAGGGCAACGGCATCGAAATCTATGCCGACCGCCGCCCGCAGGATTGGAAATGGAACGGCGACAAGATCGCCATGGCGACCGAGCGGATGAACATTCCGTCTGTCGTTGCCGAAGTGCCGGCCGGCGATGCGGGATGGCAAGGCGCGCCGGAAAACAGCATTGTCGGCCATGTCCACCTGCGCGTCGGCAGACCGGAAGAGGCCGAAGCCTGGTGGAACCAGGAATTCGGCTTCGACACGGTCGCCAAATATGGCGGCCAGGCGGTGTTCCTGTCGTCGGGGCATTATCACCACCACATCGGCGCCAATGCCTGGCAAAGCGCCGGCGCCGGCCGCCGCGACCCCTCCCGCTCGGGCCTTGCCTGGGTCGAGATGCGTTCGGACAATGCGAGCAGCGAAACGACCCGTGAGGATCCTTGGGGCACGGTGATCAGGACCGTGCCAGGTAAGGCTTGATTGGACGTCATCACGGCACCTTCTCCCCGTAAACGGGGAGAAGGAAAGCTCATGCTCCTCCGAACACCCGCTTGAAGATCGTGTCGACGTGCTTGGTGTGGTAGCCTAGGTCGAATTTCTCGCGGATTTGCGCCTCCGGCAGCGCGGCTGTCACTTCCTTGTCGCCCAGAAGTTCCTCAAGAAAATCAGCGCCTTGTTCCCACACCTTCATGGCGTTGCGCTGCACCAGCCGGTAGGAATCCTCGCGTGACAGGCCGGCCTGCGTCAGCGCCAGCATGACGCGTTGCGAATGCACAAGGCCGCGAAACTTGTTCATGTTGTTCAGCATGTTGTCGGGATAGACGACCAGCTTGTCGACGACGCTGGTCAGGCGTGACAGCGCGAAATCAAGCGTCACGGTGGCGTCCGGGCCGATCATGCGCTCGACCGAGGAGTGCGAGATGTCGCGCTCATGCCAGAGCGCAACGTTCTCCATCGCCGGCAGCGCCATGGAACGCACCATGCGGGCAAGGCCGGTGAGGTTTTCGGTCAGCACCGGGTTGCGCTTGTGCGGCATCGCCGACGAGCCTTTCTGGCCCGGCGAAAAATACTCTTCCGCTTCCAGCACTTCGGTGCGCTGCAGATGCCGGACCTCGATCGCCAGCCGCTCGATCGAGGAGGCGATGACGCCGAGGGTCGCGAAGAACATGGCGTGGCGGTCGCGCGGAATCACCTGCGTCGACACCGGTTCCGGCTTCAGTCCGAGCTTTGCCGCCACATGTTCCTCGACATAGGGCTCGATGTTGGCGAAGGTGCCGACCGCGCCCGAAATCGCACAGGTGGCAATGTCTTCGCGCGCGTGCACCAGCCGCTCGCGGCAGCGCGAGAATTCGGCATAAGCCTGCGAAAGCTTTATGCCGAAGGTCGTCGGCTCGGCATGGATACCGTGGCTGCGGCCGATGGTGACGGTGTCCTTGTGCTCGAAGGCGCGGCGCTTGAGCGCTGCAAGCAACGTATCGATGTCGGCCAGCAGAATGTCACTGGCGCGGGTGAGTTGCACCGCAAAGCAGGTGTCGAGCACGTCCGAAGACGTCATGCCCTGATGGATGAAGCGTGCATCGGGCCCGACGAATTCGGCAAGATGGGTAAGGAACGCGATAACGTCATGCTTGGTGACGCGCTCGATCGCGTCGATCTTCTCGACGTCGAATTCGGCCGCGCTTCCCTTTTCCCAGATGGTTTTGGCCGCCTCCTTGGGGATGACGCCCAGTTCGGCCAGCGCGTCGCAGGCATGGGCTTCGATTTCGAACCAGATGCGAAACCGGGTTTCGGGCGACCAGATGGCGACCATTTCCGGCCGGGAATAGCGAGGGATCATCGGTCATTCCTGATGTGTCGGAGGGATTTGTCCGCGTCCTAACAGAGGCGGGCCAAATGCTCAACGCTGCTGCCGTGCAAACCAGAGGCTGACGGCGAACAAGGCGACGAAACCAAGCGGGAAATAGAGCCGGATGCCCAGCACCACGAACTGGTAGGACGCCACCGCCATCGTGAAGGCGAGCTGAAAGCCCCAGGTGAGGGTGAATACGGGCGCATGCCATTCGGCATAGTAGGAGCGGTATTGCAGGGCATACAGCAGGGCGGTGAGGCCGATCGTTGCGGCAGCAAGCCCTACGAATATCGCCGCGAAGGCGACCTCCCGGCCCCTTCCGAGCGAAACCAGCCGTGCGGCAAAGAGGCCAATCGGAAAGGCCAGGGCGCCGCCGACGGCAAACAGCAGGGACACGGTGCGGATCTTGCCCGGCGTCACCCAATTGTCCAGCAACAGGTTGACGAGTGCGCTGGCGCCCATGGCGGCGGCCCACAGCAGCGCACCGAGAAGCGCTGCACGCAGTGTCGGCATGGCGCCGCGAAGGTGGTGCAGGGCGCGATTGCGCCTGACGGGTTGGACAAGCTCTGTCACAGGCGGCCGGTCACGGCGATCCAGCGAAAGTCCGGCCCTTCGAAGCCATACTGGCGCACCGCGATCAGCACCGCATAAGCGCTGAGGCTGTCCATCGAGAACGTCTGCACCGCGCCGATGCGGTAGCCGTTCGGGCAGCCCCGGCTCTTGGGGATCGCTTTGTCCTCGTGCAGCAATTTGGTGGTGCCGCCATCCCGCGCCTCGATACGCAGCAACCGGAAGCCATTGATCTCGCCCTGGCTGGCGCAACTTTCGGTGTCATTCATGCCGATCTCGTCAAGCCGGAACTCGAGCGGCTGGTCGACAGGGGAAAAGATCTGTCGCGGATTGACCACTATGCGATGTGGATCGGCCGAAAGCTCGGTCACCGGGTTGGAGCCGGCGGTGATGCCGCGGTTGGCACTCAGCTCGGCCTGGCTGACAATGGCCTCGCCCTTTTGCCGGGCCTGAAGGCGGGCAGCGTCGAGCGTTGCCTTCTCGTCGTCGAGCCGGACCCTGACCGGCCTGCCCTTGAGAAAGCTGTCGTTGCTCGTGTCGATGTAATAGCGGTTGGCATAGGGAAAGCCCGACCCGTCCTGGATGCCGTACTCCTCGAAGGCGAACACGCCGCCATCCCGGGTGAAGCCCAGGATTTCGAGCTCCGCGACATCGCCGGCCTGGGCAATCGACGCCGCGAACTGCGTGGCCAGGCAAACGGCAAACAGGAAAAGCGTCCGCATTGTCATCGCTCCTTCGGCCTGATCGCTTCAATCCCTAGCACGACGAGATCAAAACGTCGTGCGGACCAAGGCCGATGCATCCAAACCGCTCGTCATTTGTTATTGTCGGCAGTCCCAAGGGAAACCCACCCCAATGGAGAAGCTAACATGACCGACACCAGCAAAATTCGTGAGCACATGGAAGTCGTCGGCGCCGACGGCGTGCATATCGGCACCGTCGACAAGGTCGATGGTCAGCGCATCAAGCTGACCAAGGCCGACAGTGGCGAGGGGGCTCACAAGGGCCATCACCACTATATTTCCCTGGCCCTGGTTGCCGAGGTCGATGGCAAGAAGGTGTGGCTGTCCGCGAATTCCGATGTCGCGGTGACGTTCGAGGAAGAAAAATCCGATCCGGTTTGATCGACGGCTTTAGCCAGCCTAGTGACGTGACGACCAGACGGGAAACAGGTCGTTGTCGGCTGGCGTCGCGGCAAACACGCCACGGCTGATGGCGCGCGCCATAGTGGCGCCGGCGGCGGCGTAGAGGTCGATTGCCGCGTCGGCGGTCAGTTCGACCCCGCTCTTGCCGGTGGCCAGCGCGAACACCAGGTCGCCGTCGGCCGGTGTATGGGTCGGCCAGATGGCGCGCACGAAGCCGTCATGCGCCGAAATTGCCAGGCGTTTGGCGGCGGCCTTGGTGAGAACCGCGTCCGTGGCAATGACCGCGATGGTCGTGTTGCCGCCGCTGTCCATCTGCCGTCCGTGATCCTTGTCCCGGTATTTCAGCAAAATCCGCTTCGCGTCCTCGGGCATGGGCGAGGGATAACCAAGCCCGCCGAATTCATCGCCGATTTCGAAGGGTGCCGCCCAGAAATGGCGGGTGCGGCCGACGGTCACCGAGCCGGTCGGGTTGACGGCGGCCAGCGCGCCGATGGTGATCCCATTGTCCAGCAGTGTCGAGGCGGAACCCAGGCCACCCTTCAGCCCCGACGTCAGTGCACCGGTTCCGGCGCCCGCCGTGCCAAATTGGAAATCGACAGCGGCAGTCTGCACCGACTCGTAGCCGAGGTCGCGATAGGGGGGATAGCGGCCCCAGTCCTTGTCGCCGCCATTGCGCAGGTCGAAGAGGATCGCCGCCGGCACGATCGGTACGCGGAAGCCGCCAACCTCGAAGCCGATGCCGCGTTCGCGCAGTGCGGCCTGCACGCCGGAGGCAGCATCGAGCCCGAAAGCAGAACCGCCCGACAGCACCACGGCATGGATCGTCTCCACCAAATTGTGCGGTTCCAGCAGATCCGTCTCGCGGGTGCCAGGCGCGCCGCCAAGAATCTGGACTCCCGCGACCGCCGGCTCGTCGCAAAGGACGGTCGTCACGCCGGACTTCAGCCTGGCGTCGGAAGCATTGCCAACGCGCAGGCCCATGACATCGGTGATGAGATTGCGTGGACCGGTGCGGAACATCAGTTGTTTTCCAAGGGCACGAAGCGGGTGCCGTCGAAGCGGAAGACACGGTAGAGGCTCTGGCTGAGGTCGCCCTTGTCGTCGAAGCGGACCGGTCCGATCGCCGTGGTGAAATCATGCCCGGTGAGTGCCTCGGCCAGCGGCCCGCCGGAGCCTGCTGCGTCCGACGATGCGGCCTTGGCGATCTCGACCGCAGCATAAGCCGGCAGGGCGTAGCCGTCCGGCACGATCTTGTGCGCGGAGAAGCTTTCCAGCACTTTGGGATCCGCGACATCGGCCCATTCGGGTGGCGCGATCATCAGCGTGCCGGTCGCGTAAGGCACGTCGCCGGGCGGCGTGCGCAGGTTTTCGCCGCCGGCAAGGACGATGCCCGTCTGGAGCTGGGCGGCATCGCGCCCCATAATGGCGATGTCGTCGCCGTCGCCGCCGGCAAAGACATGCGTGGCGCCGGCCTTTTTCAGCCGTCCCACCAGGCCGATCTGGTTGTCGAGCTGCGGCCGGAACGTGTCGACGAAGACCGGTTTCAGTGCCGCCTGCTCGGCAGCAGCACGAAATGTCTCCGCCATCTCACGGCCATAGATGGTGCCGTCGTCGATGATCGCGAACAGCTCGTTCTGCCATAGGCGGGTAAGGGTGGAGGCGACGGCATTGCGCTCGTCGTCGCCTCGCGGGCCGAGGCGATAAACCGGCCAGCCGGTCTTGGCGCGGCGGTCGGTCAGGCTTTCGGTTCGCACACCAACGGTGATGACAGGAATATTGGCGTCCTTAAGGACAGGCATCGCCGCCTCGATCGCCTCCGTGCAGAGGAAGCCGATCACGACATTGACCTTGGCTGCCACGAATTCCCTGGCCGCCGCGGCGCCGCCATCGCCGGTGCAGGCGTCATCAACAGTCTTGAGTTGGATGCCGTCCACCTCTGCCGCGAGCCCGGCGCCAGCCTCGATCTGCCTGCCGAGGATGGCCGATGGTCCCGACAGGGGTGCTGCGACACCAATCGTGAGCGTCTGTGCGCTGGCGGCGCCGGCCATGAACAGCCAGGCCAGCGCTGCGGTTATGGTTGCCCCGGATCGCATGCTGCCGAAGAATTCCTCCAAGCCCGCGACGTCGCGCAGGCGTCAAATTCCCGCCAAGACCTAAAGGCTGCCCGGCCTTGGTGCAACACGCGAATTCGGGATATGGGCCAAGCACTTCGCTTGTGGCATGTGATGTCTGGCCATATATGTCAGGTGAACAATGGCCATGGAATCTTCCAGTGCTGAAGAAGAACGATATTGGACCGCAGGCCTATCGCGACGCGATGAGTCATTTTGCCGGTCATGTCCATGTGGTGACCACCGACGGACCCGCCGGAAAGCGGGGGACGACGGTGATCGCGGCATGCTCTGTGTCGGATACGCCGCCGACCATCCTGGTCTGCCTCAATCGTGAAAATGCCAAGAATGAGCTGTTCGTGAAGAACGGCAAATTTGCCCTGAACACGCTGGCTTCGCACCAGGAGCCGCTGTCGATTGGATTTTCCGGCATGACTGGCCTGCCGGTCGAAGAGCGCTTCGCGCTCGGCGAATGGGATGTGATTTCCACCGGCGCGCCGACGCTGAAGGGCGCGCTCGCCGTGTTCGACTGTGAACTGATCGACACCAAGGACCTGGCCACCCATCGTGTGCTTTTTGGCAAGGTGACAGGCCTGCGTATGGGCGATAATTTGCGGCCGCTGATCTATCACGCCCGCGGCTACCACGTCCTGGAAAGTGGGGCCGCCGCACCCACGGAGAAGGAATGAGCGACTTGAACCCGCGCCCCGTGCCGCGGACGATCGACGAAACGCTCGATCTCCTGACCGGCGCGGACTACGTCGCGGACCGGTCGCTGGCAACGGTGCTTTTCCTGTCTCTGCGCATGAGACGGCCGCTTTTCCTCGAAGGCGAGGCCGGCGTCGGCAAGACCGAGATCGCCAAGGTTTTGGCCGAGGCGCTTGGCCGCCGGCTGATCCGTCTGCAGTGTTATGAGGGGCTCGACGTCTCCTCGGCCGTTTATGAGTGGAATTACGCCGCGCAGATGATCGAAATCCGCATGGAGGAGGCCGCCGGCAAGGTCGACCGCTCCGCCATGGAGCGTAACGTTTTCTCCGAAAAGTACCTGATCCGCCGGCCGGTGCTCGATGCGCTGACCGGCAAGACGGGCGCAGCCCCGGTTTTCCTGATCGACGAACTCGACCGCACCGATGAAGCCTTCGAAGCCTTCCTGCTCGAAATCCTCTCCGACTTCCAGGTGACTGTGCCTGAACTCGGCACGATCAAGGCGGAAGAGCCGCCGATCGTCATCATCACCACCAACCGCACCCGCGAAATCCACGATGCGCTGAAGCGGCGCTGCCTTTATCACTGGGTCGACTACCCCAGTGCCGAGCGCGAACTGGAGATCGTGCGCCGCAAGGTGCCTCGGGCCAACCAGCGGCTTTCGGCCGAAGTGGTGTCCTTCATCCAGAAGCTGCGCCAGATCGAGCTGTTCAAGGTGCCGGGCGTCGCCGAAACCATCGACTGGGCCGGCGCGCTGACCGAACTCGACAAGGTGGCGCTCGATCCGGAGACCGTGTCCGACACGATCGGGGTGCTGCTGAAATACCAGGACGACATCGCCCGCATCGGCGCGGGCGAGGGCCGGCGCATCCTCGACGAGGTCAAGGCCGAGCTCGCGGCGGCGGAGTAGGGTGGTGAAGGCGTCCCGACCCGACCCTGGAGAGGCGACGGCGGACGGCCGGATCGCAGACAACATCGTCTATTTCGCCCGCGCCTTGCGCAAGGCCGGCATGCGGGTCGGGCCCGCTTCGGTCAAGGACGCGATCGAGGCGGTGCTCGTCGCCGGCATCGGCTCGCGTGATGACTTTTACTGGACCCTGCACGCCGTTCTGGTCTCGCGGCATGAGGATCATGCCACCTTCGACGAAGCTTTCCGGCTGTTCTGGAAATCGCGCGAATTGATCGAGAAGCTGTTGGCGATGTTTTCACCGGTGGCGCCTGACGTCAGGCAGAAGCAGAAACCGCGCGCGGCTGAAAATCGCGTCAGCCAGGCGATGTTCGAGGGTCATCAGAAGAACCAGACGCCTCAGGAAATCCCTGAGATCGAGGTCGACGCCCGCTTCACCTTTTCCGGCAACGAGCTGTTGCGGGGCAAGGACTTCGCGCAGATGAACGCAGTCGAGATGGCTGACGCCAGGAAGGCGATCGCGGCGTTGCGGCTGCCTGTCGACATGGTGCGGACCAGACGCTTCAAGGCCGATGCGCATGGCCGCCGCATCGATCCACGCGCCATGATGCGCTCGGCGGCGCGTACCGGCGGTGAATTGATCCTGCCGAAATTCCGCTCGGTCCGCGAAGTTCATCCGCCCCTGGTGGTGCTGGCCGATATTTCCGGTTCGATGAGCCAATACACGCGCATCTTCCTGCATTTCCTGCATGCGCTGACGGAAAAGCGCCGGCGCGTGCACACTTTCGTCTTCGGCACGCGGCTGACCAACCTGACCCGGCAGATGCGCCACCGCGATCCCGATGCCGCCCTTGCCGATTGCTCGGCGGCGGTCAAGGACTGGTCGGGTGGCACGCGCATCGGCGATACGTTAGCCGAGTTCAACCTTGTATGGTCGCGACGTGTGCTGGGACAGGGCGCGGTGGTGCTTCTGATCACCGACGGGCTGGAGCGCGACGATATAGGGGGCTTGGCGGAAGAAATGGAGCGGCTGCACAAATCCTGCCGGCGGCTGATCTGGCTCAATCCGTTGTTGCGCTTCGATGGTTTTCAGGCGCGCGCCCGCGGCGTCAAGGCGATGCTGCCGCATGTCGACGAATTCCGCTCGGTGCACAATCTCGACGCGCTCGCCGATCTCTGCGCCTCGCTGGACAAGAAATCGGTTCTTTCCGTCGATCCACGGCGGTGGATGGATGCTGGCGCAAGGCGCGCCGCATAGCCATATATTTCCCGGCTTTTGGAAAAACAGACCCTGAGAGAAGCAACGATGAGTGACAGTCTTTATCTCGATGAGGCCCGCGACCCGCTGATCATCGCGGAAGCCTGGATGAAGGACGGCAAGGATGTCGCAGTCGCGACCGTGGTCGAGACCTGGGGTTCAGCGCCGCGCCCGGTCGGCAGCCACCTTGTCATCGATGCCCATGGCAATTTCCACGGCTCTGTTTCGGGCGGTTGCGTCGAGGGCGCTGTCGTGACCGAGGCGGTCGACGTCATCGGCTCCGGCAAAGCCAGGATGCTGGAGTTCGGTGTTGCCGATGAGACCGCCTGGCAAGTCGGCCTGTCCTGCGGCGGCCGCATCAAGGTTTATGTTGAGCGATTGGGCTGACCTCCGATGGATCCTTATGCGCTGAAGACGCTCAATGCCGAGCGGCGCGCCCGCCGCGCGGCGATCCTCGTCACCGATCTCGGTGATGGTCGCGATCGTATCGTGCGGGAGGGCGATCAGGTCGCCGGCGATCTCGGTGCGGCGATCGCCAAGGCGTTTCGATCCGGCAATTCGGGGTCCGTCGAGGCGGAAGGGCGGACCTTCTTCCTCAATGCGCATCTGCCGCGGCCGCGTCTGGTGGTGATCGGCGCCGTGCATATCAGTCAGGCGCTCGCGCCGATGGCACGGATCGCAGGCTATCCCTTGGAGATCATCGATCCGCGCACCGCCTTTGCCACATCGGACCGCTTTCCCGATGTCGCCTTGCATGCCGACTGGCCGCAGGACGTGCTGGAACGCCAGCCGCTCGACGCTTACACCGCGCTCGCCGCCGTTACCCATGACCCGAAGATCGACGATTTCGCGCTGAAGGCGGCACTCGACGCCAACTGTTTCTATGTCGGAGCGCTCGGCAGCCGAAAGACGCATGCCAGGCGCGTCGAGCGCCTGCTGGCGCTGGGCGCGAGTGCGGACCAGATCGCGCGTATCCACGCGCCGATCGGGCTGGACATCGGGGCGGCAAGCCCCGCCGAGATCGCCGTCGCCATTCTCGCGCAGACCATTCTTGCCTTCCGCTCACGCGGCCTCGATGCGAAGGGCGCGGCGGCGTGAAATTCGGTCCGATCCCGATCGACGCGGCCGAAGGGGCGGTGCTGGCGCATGCGACCGCGGCCGGCGAAAAGCGATTTCGCAAGGCGCACAGGCTGAGCGCCGAAGATGTCTCAACGCTCAAGAGGGCAGGTGTTTCGCAGGTCGTTGCGGCCGTGCTGGCGCCGGACGATCTCGGCGAGGACGCCGCGGCGCAAAAAATTGCCGAAAGCATGACCCTCGGCGGCATCGAGGCGAAGCCCGCCGCTACCGGCCGGGTCAATCTCCACGCCAAGGCGGCTGGCATCTTCACCGTCAATGCCGCTGTCATCGATGCGATCAATGCGGTCGATCCCGCTATCACCATCGCCACGCTTGGCCAGCACGCGCCGGTCGAAAAGGGCCAGATGGTCGCGACGGTGAAGATCATCCCCTTCGCGGTCTCTTCCTCGTTGGTGGCCGCCGTGACGGAAATCTGTGCCAGCGGCGAAATTTTTGCCGTCAACGCCTATCGGCCGATGCGTGTCGGCGTCGTCCAGACGGTGCTGCCGGGCACCAAACCAACCGTGCTCGACAAGACGCTACGCGTCACCGAAGCCCGGCTGGCGCGCTCCGGCGGCAGGCTGACGGCGGAGCGCCGTACGCCGCATGAGATCGCCCCTGTCGCCGAGGCTGCCATCGCGCTTGCGCGCGACAACGACATGGTGGTGATCTTCGGGGCTTCCGCCATGAGCGATTTCGCCGACGTCGTTCCGGCGGCGATCGAGAGGGCGGGCGGTACCGTCATCCGCGCGGGCATGCCGGTCGATCCCGGCAATCTGCTGGTGCTCGGCACACTCGGCGGCAAGCGCATCATCGGCGCGCCTGGCTGCGCCCGCAGCCCCAAGGAGAACGGCTTCGACTGGGTGCTCGACCGATTGATTGCCGGCCTGGACGTCACCGCGCGCGACATCGCCGGCATGGGCGTCGGCGGCCTGCTGATGGAGATACCGACGCGGCCGCAGCCGCGCGAGCCGCTGCCGGCCAAAAGTCGGCTCAAGGTCGGGATCGTGCTTCTGGCGGCGGGCCGGTCGAGCCGCATGGGCGGGCCGAACAAGCTGATGGCGCTGTTCGACGGCCAGCCGCTGGTGCGCCGCACCGCCGAACGCGCGCTCGCCTCGAAGGCTTCGGGCACGATCGTCGTCACCGGTCATCAGCGCGAGCGGGTGCGCGCGGCATTGTCGGGCCTCGACGTCACCTTCGCCGACAATCCCGATTTTGCCGATGGTCTGTCGACCTCGCTTAAGGCCGGCACTGCCTATCTGCCCGAAGACGCCGCTGGTGCGATGATCGTTCTGGGAGACATGCCGGGTGTCGCATCCGACGACCTCGACAGGCTTATCGATGCCTTCCGCAGGGCCGGCGGCAACTCGGTGGTCCGTGCCACGCACCAAGGCAAACGCGGCAACCCGGTGCTTTTGCCGCGCTCGTTATTCGCGGCAATCGCCCATCTCGAAGGCGACACCGGCGCTCGCCATCTGGTCGAGGCCGAAGGGCTCGATGTCATCGATGTCGAGATCGGGGAGGGCGCGTCCGTCGATGTCGACACCCGAGAGGCACTGGAAGGCGCGGGCGGCGTGCTGCAGGATTGACAAACGGAGGCGGCATTAGCATGCCTGCGGTATGGCTATTCGTACCGTCGCGTGCCGCGCTTTCGTCACGGCAATGCTTTTCTTGTTTTCCTCGGCCGCCAGTGCCGACACATTGTCCCTGAAACCCTTCAAGGACGATCTCTTCGCCTATCCGGCGACGCTGTCATCCGACAGCAACGGCGCCTACACGGTCCTCGACTACCGCGAGATGCGCGACATCAACCAGCGCGACGAGGTGCCGGAAAAACGCGTGCATGCCCAGTACACCGACACCGGCGTGCGCAAGGTGCAGCAGGATCTGATGCTGAAGACCGATGCGGGCGATGTCAGGCATGTCGCCGTCGGCAAGACGAAAGGAGCCGCCATCATCGTGCTTTACCTGCACGGGCAGGGCGGCAGCCGCAAGCAAGGCGTCGACGACTTCACCTTCGGCGGCAATTTCAACCGGCTCAAGAACCTGATGGCCGGCAATGGCGGGCTCTATATTTCTCCGGATTTTCCTGATTTCGGCGACAAGGGCGCAGCACTGGTCGCCGCCCTGATCGACCATTATGCCGAACAGTCTCCGGGCGCGAAAATCTTCGTCGCCTGCGGCTCGATGGGCGGCGCGCTGTGCTGGAAACTTGCCGCACGCAAGGATACTGGTGGCCGCGTGAATGGACTGCTGCTGCTCGGATCGCTGTGGGACGAGGGCTTTCTTGCAAGTCCCGCCTTCAAGCGTCGCGTGCCAGTGTTCTTCGGCCAGGGCAGCCACGATGTGGTCTTTCCCGTGGCCAACCAGGAAGCGTTCTTCCGCTCCATCCTTGCCAAATCAAAAAACTATCCGACCCGCTTCGTGCGCTTCGAGACCGGCACGCACGGCACGCCGATCCGCATGGTAGACTGGCGCGGCACGCTCGACTGGATGCTGTCGAAGGCACCATAAGCCTGATGCGCTAGAGGATCTAAGGCGCGGTGTTGTAGTCGACGATCGTCTGCGGGTTCTCCTCGCCGTCATAGGACGCGTCGACGTCATACTGGACCAGCGAGAAATCGCCGTTGCGGAACAGATATGTCCCGGCATCCGAAGCATCGCCGACGCCGCGCCATTTGTTGAAGGTGGTGATGGTGTGAGCGTTCTGGTCATAGTCGGAATTGACCGCCCACCCTGTGGTCCGGAAGCCGATCACCGTTACACTCAACAGCTTGCCGTCGCTGTCGTTGTTCTCGTAGCGTATATCGGTCTCCGGCTCGGCGAACTGCAATTGCCTGACACCGTCCACCTCGTCGGTCATGTAATAGACCGAGCTTTCATTGTAGGCGGCGGCCGAGCAGGAGAAGTGGAACAGCCGGGTCTCCTTGTCAGGATCGTTCGGCTGAGCATTCCTGTCCTTGTATTTGATCGAAAAGACCTCCGGCTCATTGGCCAGGCGGTCCTTGTCGCATTGGTCGCCATAGGTCGCCAGGAAGGCCTTCTTGGCCTGTTCCAGTGCGGTGTCCTTTTTCGGCGGCGGCGGGCCGTCGCCGCAGCTTGGCGGCAACGCCTCGTCGAAGTCGGCTGTGGAGGGCTTCAGCGCTCCCTTGTCGATGAAGATAGGCTGGAACGGCGGCGCCTGGATCTGGGCGTTGACCTGGCGCAGCGTATAGCAGCCGGCGAAAACCTTCGCCTCGCCCTTCTTGTCGGTTGCCTGGATGGCGACCGGGACGTTGTAATAGATGCTGCCCGCCGCGCCCTCGTCCGAAATCGGACCGGTCTTGACCTCCACCTTGTCGGTGCCGTCATAGCCTTTGACGAACGTGTCGAAATCCTTTGCCGGCTTTGTATCACCGAAGTAGCCCCAGGCGCGGGCGAATTCATGCCGGTTGATGGCGCTGTAGAGTGAGCGCACGACCGCATCCGCGCTCGACCGATCATCGACGTAAGGCGCTTCGGGCGTATCGGCTGCGGCCAATGCCGCGTGGCCTGTCGTGGCAAGGGAGAGAAGGGCAGTCGCTGCGAAAAGGGCGCGTGTCATCGGGGATCTCCGCTCGATAACGAAGATTCTACCACGGCGATTGCGGCGACGTGGTGACGCCATGCGCCCGCCGCTTGAAGAATCGCGCCTGAGAGCGCTACGTCCTCCCGCCGGCGTTCCTGCCGGACAGGAGATCCGACGTGACGATATCGATGTATGAGGCATCCGTGCCCGTGTTTTCAGCCAGGCTGAAAGCACTTTCCAGTGTGCTGGCTGCAGCCGAACAGAATGCGCTTGACCGCAAGATCGACCCGCAGGTGTTTTTGACGGCGCGGCTGGCGCCCGACATGTTCGCACTTGCCAGGCAGGTGCAGATCGCAACCGACCATGCCAAGGGCGCGCCTTCACGGCTGGCCGGCCGCGAAGTGCCTAAATATGAGGACAATGAAGCAAGCTTCGCCGATCTCGAAGCGAGGCTCGCCAAGACGGTCGCCTACCTGGCGACTTTTTCCGCAGCCGATATCGACGGGTCGGATGACCGGATGATCGAACTGAAGCTGGGGGGCCGGGAAACGACGCTAAGCGGCATGCAATATCTGCTGCATGTGGCCATGCCCAATTTCTATTTCCACCTGACCACCGCCTACGACATCCTGCGCCACAATGGCGTGCCGTTGGGCAAGGCGACATTCCTCGGATCGCGTTGAGAAATCGGACTTTGAGATGTCCCGGGTCGATCCGGGACATCTCGCACCTGCTTAGCGGATGGACATTTCGCGGGCGATGCGCGGGAAATCGGCGGGCTTGATGCCGATGTCGGCGCGCTCGGCATTGCTCATCGAATAAAGGAGCGCGAGCGCCGCGCGATATCTCAGATGTTCCTGCGGGCGCGGCCGGGCGAACATTTCCGTGAAGAAACCCATGATTCAGGCTCCTGGTTGGTCCTCCACATCAGGCAATATAGGTGAATCGTGAAGATTGTGCAGTGCAGCATACGCATGCCTGCCATGTCCGGATGGTTTTTGTAAAATTTTTTTGCAGCAAGGTGAAACTCTTGCGCCGCGCCCAACGTAGGCTTCGAAGCTGGTACATGGCCAGTTTTCCTCCCCACTCCTGGCGAATTTCCGGACTGCATGAACATGCAGTCCGGCTTTTGCCGGCGCCTCCGGCAACGATCCCCTGAAGGGAAATTAGTTAAGACCGGCGGCATTTATTTTTAACGAGCTGGTTCTATGGTCTGAAACTCGAACTGTCGGGCATGGGGGAGGCTGATATCGCTACTGGCGCCAAGCGGGATTTTGCGTCACTGCTCGACGACCTCTTCGTTGCCACCGACAAGGGCAACGGCGGTGAGGGCGTAGAGACCGGCGCGCGCCCATCCATCCCGTTCGACTATCTCTCGGTCGCCGATGAACTCCATTCCGGCCGCATCAAGGTATCCGCCGCGGAATATCGCGAGGCCGGCGCTGATCTGGCCAGCGAATTTGCCGCCGTGCTTGAACAGGCAAGGCTGGCGCTGGCTGGCGAAGAGCCGAAGCCGGAAGAAACATTGCCGCCAATCGATCCTGAATCGATTGCGGTCGAACTGGGTCTGGAGCAGTCCAAGAGCGCCGCCGACTTCGGCCGCATGCGCCGCAGCTTTGCTTTCGCCAACCATCCCGATCGCGTCGCCCCGCATTTGCGCCAGCGCGCCATGATCCGCATGCAGGTGGCCAACATGCTGATCGACGAGGCCAAGCGCCGCGCCGTGGCCGCCGCACGACGCTAACCCCGCTTTGCTCACGCAAAAGTCGGCCTGGCAAGGCTTGGAGAGCGCTTCCGCTTTTCCTATAAGATGCGAACTCCTCCCCGCGCAGCCGCGCATACATGCCCTCCGGAGCAGAATTCCATGCACAAACGCCGTCTCGGTCGGACCGATCTTCTTGTTACCCAGATCTGCCTTGGTTCGATGACCTGGGGCCAGCAGAACACCGAGGCCGAGGGCCATGCCCAGATGGACCTGGCCTTCTCGCGCGGCGTCAATTTCATCGACACCGCTGAACTCTATCCGATCCCGCCCAAGGCGGAGACGCAAGGACGGACCGAGAAGATCATCGGCAGTTGGATGAAGGCCAAGGGCAACCGCGACAAGGTGATCCTGGCCTCCAAGGTCGTCGGCCGCACGGCCAACAGCTGGTTTCGCGGAGACCGGCCCTCGCAATTGGTGCGGGCCGATATCTTAGATGCCATCGACAAGTCGTTGGCCAAGCTTGGCACTGATTATCTCGACCTTTATCAGATCCATTGGCCGGAACGGGACATCCCCTGGGGCGCCAACCCGACGCGCGTCGGCGCCGTGGCGCGGCGTGCCGATTCTGTCGGCGCACCGGTCGGTGAAACGCCGATCGCCGAGACGCTCGCGGTGTTCGATGACCTGGTGAAGGCAGGAAAAATCCGCCATTTCGGCCTGTCCAACGAGAGTTCCTGGGGCGTGATGCGCTTCCTTGCAGAGGCCGACAAAGGGATCGGTCCGCGCGTCGCCTCGATCCAGAACGCCTACAATCTCGTCAACCGTACTTTTGAGGTGAACCTCGCCGAGGTCTGCGAGCGCGAAGGGGTGTCGCTGCTTGCCTATTCGCCGCTGGCCCAGGGTTATCTGACCGGCAAATACGATCATGGCGCCCGCCCGCAGGGCTCGCGCTCGCAGCTGTTCAACCGCGGCCAGCGTTACGAGACGCCCAATGCCGCCGAAGCGCAGCTCGAATACAATGAGCTGGCACGCTCTTTCGGCCTGGAGCCGGCGCTGTTTGCCAATGCCTATGTCTCGAGCCGGCCCTTCGTGACCTCCAGCATCATCGGCGCGACAACCATTTCCCAACTGGAGATGGCGCTGTCTTCGGTGGATGTCGTCTGGACTGAAGAAATGCAGAAGGCGGTGGATGCCGTTCACCAGAGGGTCGGCAATCCCTGCCCGTGACCGAGCCCGGAATTGTCGTGTAGCAGCAAAGGGATGGAGACGATGGTGGATTTTTCGATCGAGGCCGTGCGTGGAAAGTTCCCCGCTCTCTCGCTGACCGACAAGGGCCGCCGGCGCATCTATCTCGACAATCCTGCCGGCACGCAGGTGCCGCAGGCCGTGGCCGACGCGGTGTCGCGCTGCCTGCTTACGACCAACGCCAATCTCGGCGGTTATTTTGAAACGACGATCGCGGCACAGCAGGTCGTTGACGAGGCGCATCTGGCGATGGCCGACTTCCTCGGCGCGGCGAGCCGGCACGAGATTGTCATCGGCGCCAACATGACGACGTTGACCTATCATATGTCACGCACGCTCGGCCGCACGATGAAATCAGGCGACGAGATCATCCTCACCCACATGGATCATGAGGGCAATGTGTCGCCCTGGCTGCAACTGGCCGAGGACCTCGGCCTCGTCGTGCGCTGGCTGCCGTTCGACGAAAAGACCTGGCAGATCGAGGAGGCGACACTCGCCGGCCTGCTGTCCGGGAAGACAAGGCTGGTGGCGTTGAACTACGCCAGCAATCTCACCGGCTCGATCAACCGGGTCAGGTCCTTGACCCAACTTGCAAAACGGGCCGGCGCGCTGGTTTATGTCGATGCGGTGCAATTCGCACCGCATGGGCTGATCGATGTGCAGGAGCTCGGCTGCGATTTCCTGATCTGCTCGGCCTATAAATTCTTCGGTCCGCATATGGGTATCTTGTGGGGCCGGCGCGACGTCATCGACGGTCTGCAAGCCTATAAGTGCCGTTGCTCCTCGAACGGCTTGCCCGAGCGGTTCGAACTCGGCACGCCGCAGATCGAACTGATGGCCGGCTTGACCGCCGCGGTCGACTATTTCGCCGAGCTCGGCGCGGCGGCAGGTGAGGGTGGTTCAAGAAGGCAGAAGATCGCCAAGGCGTTCCAGGTCTCCATTGCCCATGAAAACCCGCTGGCGCAAAGGCTGATCGATGGCTTGTCCGACATTTCCGGGCTGACGGTCCGAGGCATCACCGATCCGAAACGGCTCGGCGATCGTGTGCCGACTGTCTCCTTCACCGTCGATGGCATTGTCCCCGAAACGATCGTGCGGCAGATGAACGCCGAGAACATCTTCGTGTGGTCGGGCCACAACTATGCCTGGGAGATCGTCCATCAGCTCGGCATTCCGGCCGAGCAAGGCGTCGTGCGCATCGGCATCGCCCATTACAACACCGCGTCCGAAATCGACGAGACGCTGGAGAGCGTGCACCGGGTGATTGCCATGCTCAGGCAGCAACGCTCCTGACTTGGGTTTGAACTCTCACCGCGCCTTGCCGCCAAAGCCGGTGAGGAATGCGGTGAGATTGTCGCCGAGTTCGTCGCAGAGATAGCCGCCTTCCTGGACGATGACCGCCGGTAGGCCGAGCCCGGCGATGGCCTCGCCGATGCGCGAGAAGCCCGGCGTCGTCACCGAAAGCCCGCCGAACGGATCGCCCTCGAACGCGTCGAGGCCGAGCGCCACGACCAGCACATCGGGGGAGAAGGCGCGGATACGCTGGAACGCCACGCCGAGCGCTTCCAGAAACGCCGCATCCGCGGATTTGCGCGGCAGCGGCAGGTTGAAATTATAGCCAAGCCCGGGACCTTCGCCGCGCTCGTCGGCATGGCCCCAGAAGAACGGGTAGAACCGCACCGGATCGGCGTGCAGCGACACCGTCAGCACGTCAGGTCGCGCATAGAAAATGCCTTGCGTCCCGTTGCCGTGATGCAGGTCGACATCGAGGATCGCCACGCGGGCCGCCTGCCTGCGCAGCACTTGCGCCGCCACGGCTGAGTTGTTGATGAAGCAGAAGCCGCCGGCGACATCGGCGAAGGCGTGGTGGCCGGGCGGGCGGCACAGCGCATAGGCGGCCGACGCTCCGGCCATGACGGTTTCGGCGGCCTCGACCGCGCTCCAGGCGCTCCACAGCGCGCTCTGCCATGTCTCGCCCGAGATCGGGCAGGCGGTGTCGGCCATGTGGTAGCCGGCTTGGCCCACTGCTGAGGCCGGATAGGAGCCGTTGCGGGCGATCGGGTGGATGTTGGGAATGACCTCGGCCGACGCCCCTTCGATCCGCTGCCAGCGTTCGAAAATATGTTCGAGGAAGTCGAGATACTCGGGTGTGTGCACCGCCGAGATCGGACCGAGGCCGTGATCGCGCGGTCGCTCGATCGTGCAACCGGAGGATTTTGCGCCGGCTAACAATCTTTCGACGCGCTCCGGCTGTTCAGGGTTGGGCTGCGCCACGCCACTGGAAAGAAAGGCCTTGGGATCGTGGCGCTTCTGCTCCTGCGCATAGAAGGCCTTCATTGCTGCTCCCCATTTTCCGGCGCATCGGCGAAGGCGAAAAAGGCCTCACCGATGATTTTCTGCGTCTGCTCGTAGCTCGACCAGGCAATGCCCAGCCGTTCGTAAAAGGCCTTGGCACCCTCATTGTCGGTGTCGACCGACAGCCTCAGATACACGCCGCCCTCTTTGCGGCACTCGGCAGCCACGCGTCGCAGCAGGCGTTCGCCGATCTTGCGGCCGCGAAACCGGTCCTCGACATAGAGGTCCTGCACATAGACGCCAGGCCGTCCCATCCAAGTCGAGAAGATCGGGAAATGCAGGCACAGCCCGGCGAATTCGCCGTCGACTTCTGCGATGAGGGTCGAGAAGGCGGGTTTTTCGCCAAAGCCCCAGCTTCTGAGATCGTCCGCTGTCGAGATGATTTCCTCGGGCGCCCCGATATGAGTGCCAAGCTTCAGGATCGCCGCGTGAATGGTTTCGACGTCATCGATGGTGCCGGGGCGAAGGATGATCGCACGCGTGACAGGTACAGTGGCAGGATCGGGCGCTGTCATCTCGTCAAAAAGCCACCCTGTCGCCGCCCTTGAGCGCCAGCATGTCGCGCGCTTCGGCCGGCGTGGCGACCTCCAGCGACAGTCCATCGAGAATGCCACGGATGCGCCGCACCTGGTCGGCGTTGGACTTCGCCAGCTGGCGGCCATCATAGAGGCTGTCCTCCAGTCCGACCCGGACATTGCCGCCCATGGCTGCGGCGATCGAGATCAGCGGCATCTGGTTGCGGCCGGCGGCCAGCACCGAAAACTGGTAGCTGTCGCCGAACAATTTGTCGGCGATGCGCTTCATATGGATGAGATTGTCCGGGTCGGCGCCGATGCCGCCCAGGATGCCCAGCACGAACTGGATGAACAGCGGCCCCGAAACCAGCCCCCGGTCGCGGAAATGCGCCAGCGAATAGAGGTGGCCGACATCGTAGCACTCGAACTCGAAGCGGGTGCCGCAGCCCTTGCCCAGCCGCTCGATCACGCCTTCCATATCGGCGAAGGTGTTCTTGAAGATAGTGTCGCGGGTGGCCTCGAGCAGCTTCGGTTCCCACTCGTGCAGCCATTCCCTTGGCTTGTCGAGCATAGGGAACAGCGCGAAATTCATCGAGCCCATATTGAGTGAGCACATCTCGGGCTGAGCCCGAAGCGGCGCCGCCAGCCGCTGGTCCAGCGTCATCAGCGAGGAGCCGCCTGTCGTGATGTTGATCACCGCATCGGTCGCCTGCTTGATGCGCGGCAGGAACTCCATGAACACTTCGGGGTCGGCGGTCGGGCGGCCATCTTTGGGATCGCGGGCGTGCAGATGCAGGATCGAGGCGCCGGCCTCGGCCGCGGCGATAGCGTCCGCGGCGATCTGGTCCGGCGTCACCGGCAGATAGGGCGACATCGACGGCGTGTGTACCGAGCCTGTAACGGCGCAGGTGATGATGACTTTTCGCGGCGCCATTTTCCGCTACCCCCGGCCTTCGACCGGCAGGTCGAATTCGGCGGCCAGAACCTCAAGCGAGTCGCCGATAATGGAGATGATCTCGCCGACCTGCTCGCTGGTGACGATCATCGGCGGCGCGACCATGAAATTGTCGCCGTCGACGCCACCCTTGACCCTGCGGCCATAAATGATCAGCCCGCGCTCATAGGCGAGATCGAGCAGGCGCTGCGTGGCTTTTTTGCTCTGCTCGATCGGTTTCAGCGTATCGGGATCGGCGACCATTTCGGCGCCCGTAAGCAGCCCCTTGCCACGCACATCGGCAATGAACGGGAACCGCTTCGCAAGCGCCTTCAATCCGTCCATCAGCACGTCGCCCATGGCAGCCGCATTGGCAATCAGGTCGAGCCGGTCCATTTCGCCCAGCACTGCAAGCCCGGCGGCGCAGGCGAGCGGATTGCCGGCATAGGTGTGGCCATGCTGGAAGCCGCCGGAAGCGAGCAGCGGCTCGACCAGTCGCATCGGTGCGGCCAGCGCGCCGAGCGGCGCATAGCCCGAGCCGAGCCCCTTCGACAGCGCGACGATATCAGGCTTGCAGTTCCAGTGGTCGCCGCCGAGGAATTTGCCGGTGCGGCCGGCACCGCTCATCACCTCGTCGTGGATGAGCAGGATGCCGTGGCGATCGCAGACTTCGCGGATGCGCGCATAATAGCTGTCGGGTGCCACCAGGGCCGCGGTTGCAGCACCCCCGATCGGCTCCATGATGAAGGCGACGACGCTCTCGGGACCTTCGGCGAGGATCTTCTCCTCCAGCATGTCGGCGTAGCGGACGCCACGCTGCTCCATCGAGAGATTGTCGCGGTCGCGCCAGGCGGTCGGTGCCGGCACGGTCGGCATCACCCGCATCATCGGCGTAAAAGTTTCGGCCAACGCGTCGTCGCCGGTGATCGAAAGCGAACCGAGCGTGCCGCCGTGGTAGGAAGGAAACCGCGTGATCACCTTCCAGCGGCTGGCCTGGCCGGTGGCCACAGCCCATTGCCGCGCCAGCTTGATGCAGGATTCCGTCGCTTCCGAGCCGCCGGACACGAAAAAGATGCGGTCCATGCCTTCCGGCAACTTTCCAGCCAGTTCGCGCGCCAGTTCTTCCGCCGGCTCGTTCTCGAAATGCAGCCGGTAGGCGAAGGTGGCGCGGTCCATCTGCCGCTTCATCGCATCGAGCACATTGCGGTTGGAGTGGCCGATATTGGCGACCATCGGGCCGCTCGACCCGTCGATGAAACGGCGACCGTCCTGCGTCCACATGTAAATGCCTTCGGTGCGGTCGATCAGCGGCCGGCGCAGGCTGGAGAGGTAGAACAAATGCGATTGGCGCCGGGCATCAGTGTCTTGAACGGCGGTCTGGGCTGTCGACATGTCAGGACTTTCCGATATAGCGGTCGAGGACATTCTGGGTGACCCGTTCGACCATCGGGTCTTGTCTTAGCAGGCCGGCGACCCATTCGCAGCTTCCGGCATGGAACACCTCGCCCTTGCCGCGCGGGAAGTTGACGATCATGCCATTGCCGCGTTTGACCTTTTCGAGATTGGCGTCGCTTGCCTCGCCAAACAAGGTCTCGGCGGTGAAGCGGCCATCCTCGTCGGTGAGGAACTGGTCCTCGATCGGAATATCGGCGCTTTCCTCGACCTGGCTGGCCATGCCGACGGCCAGCACTTGCAGGCCGTCAGGCGCGCCGCTGTCCGGCGTGGGGTAGGGCAGTCCGCCGCGGATCTCGAAATCGAGCCCGTCGACCTCATAGCCATAGACATGGCTGTCGGCGCCCAGCAGGTCACCATAGTAGATGCCGGTGCCGGCAAAGGCCCAGTGCTCCGGCCGATAGACCGGAAAGCCGCGTACGCCACGTGGCGCGCAGCCACCCCAGCCGGCATAGACGCCCCGTGTCGCGTTGAGCCCGAAGGTTGCCGTACCCGGCCGGCCGATTTCCGGTGCTTCCCAGGAATTGGTGGCGCGGGTCACGTCGCCGCCGCGATAGGCCGGGTCCTCGGTGCGGGCGCGGTATTTGTAGCAGACCTGCCGGCGGCCCTCATCTTCGAGCCGCGTCTGCCACATGAAATTGCCGGCAAAGCGCGCCGCATGGCCGCCACGTTCGACATAGAAGTCGACCGCGTCGCGCATCTCCCAAGTCCAGTATTCGTCATGACCGACGAAGACCGCGCAGTCATAACCGTCGAGAATTTCCGGCGAGAAGTGAAGGTCATGCTGACTGGCGAGGTCGACGCCGTAGCCTGATCGTTCGGCGAAGCGAAAAAAATGACTGTCGTAGCTGGCCCAGCCGGACGAGGCATATTTCTTCGAATGGCCGGTGGCGAGCGCCCATTCCATGTGCGGATAACGCGGCACGGTCTTCGGCGGCACCGCCACCTCCAACGGCACGCGCGGTGCATCCCCGGGCAACACGACGAAGCCGCGGCACCAGGGGCGCTGCGTCGACACGATGGGCGAGTACTGGTCGCGGTCGGGCCCGGTGATGCCCTGATAATGGTTGGAGCCGCCCCAGGTGTTGTAGGCAAGCCAGGTGCCCGTCGTCGCCACCTGCAGCACACGGCCAGGTTTCTTGCCGGGCTGGGGAGAGACGATGAAAATGTGGTGACTTTGGATCGGCTTGCCGTCACGTCCGTCGGCGGTCAGCGTTATCAGGTAGCCGCCGGAGGGCCAGTCGCTCTCCACGCGAAATTCGAAGGAGGCTTCCCAGCCGCAGCCTTCGACCGAGCATTGCTCCGGACTCTCCTGCCAGCGCGCCGCAATGTCCGATTTCTCGAATACTCTCGTTTCGGTGCCGCCATCGCGGATGATCCTCATGCCGAAGGACGGAGCGGTCGAGCTGACATGCAGCGTAACTGTCTCGCCGGCGCGATAGGAAAACCGGTCGCTGTAGCACCAGATTTCGCCGCGCTCGCCATCCATGCCCGGCCACTCGTAATAGTGGCCGCGCACCGCGTGGCGGCGCTGCTCGGCTGTCAGCCCGAAATCGGGGAATTCGGTCCGCGGATTGATCATGAAGCCCTGGCCCATCTGAGGCGCCATTTCGGCGATCCGCCCGCCAGGCGTCAAATGGAAACGATCATGCCAGCATTCGTTAGCCGCACCCTTGGCCGCCTTCGCCAAACCGACTATCTCAGGACGACGGCGGCAGTTCCGCCATGGGGACAGGGCATGCTCAGGGTTCAACAGGTCAAGGTCGACGACATCTACGTGCCCACGGCGCGGAAGAAGACGCTGCACCCCGAGACCGTCCGGCATCTGGCCGAGGACATACTCGAGAACGGCATGAAGACGCCGATCCAGGTCCGCCACGATGGCAAGCGGCACATACTTGTCGAAGGCCTGCACCGGCTCGAAGCCGCCAAATGGCTGGGCGAGACCGTAATCGACGCCTACCTGGTGCAAGCCAAGCGGCACTGACACGCGCTCCGCTCACGGTTTTCAACCTGCGTTTCCAGAATTTTTCGCGGGCGATGTCGGTTTGCTTTGCGTCGGCTCGTCCTTGGGACGGAAGCCAGATCAAACCGAGGAGACCACCGTGGCCACCAAGCTCGACATCGCCCCCGCCGACGACCGCGAACTGGTTCTCGCCCGCATCATCGATGCACCGCGCGGGGACGTCTATCGCTGCTGGACCGAACCGAAATTGATCACGCAATGGTTCGCGCCAAAGCCGTGGACGACGCCGCGTGCCGAGATGGATGTGCGCACCGGTGGCAACAGCCTGGTCGTCATGGCAGGGCCCGACGGCAACGAGTTCCCCAACCCCGGCGTCTTCCTCGAGGTCGTTCCCGGCGAGAAGATCGTCTTGACCGATGCTTATACCCAGTCATGGGTGCCATCGGAAAAACCGTTCATGACAGTCGTACTGACCTTCGAGGACGAGGGCGAGGGCAAGACCCGCTACATCGCGCGCGTCCGGCACTGGAGCGTCGCCGACCGCGAGCAGCACGAGGCCATGGGCTTTCACGCCGGTTGGGGCCAGTGCACCGATCAGCTCGAAGATCTCGCCAGGACGCTCTGACAGAGCCACACCGGAGGAGTTCGATATGTCCAAAGTTCTGTTTTTTGCCATTTTTGCCTCGGCCGCTGCGTTTCTCGCTTGCCCGGGCACCATCAATGCAGAGGAGACAAAGCCTGCCATGACGACCGAAACGAAAACACTGCCGAAGCCACAAAAGTCCGGCCTGCTGCCGATCAATGGCGTGAATTACTATTACGCCGTCTATGGCAAGGGTGAGCCGCTGCTTCTGCTGCATGGCGGCCTCGGCTCCACCGACATGTTCGCGCCGATCCTGCCCAAGCTTGCCGAAAACCGCACCGTCATCGGCGTCGACCTGCAGGGGCATGGCCGCACCGCCCTTGGCGACCGGCCATTCAGCCTGCAGGCGATCGGCGACGACATGGCTGGTATCGTCAAGACACTCGGCTACGACAAGGTCGACGTCATGGGCTATTCGCTGGGCGGCGGGGTTGCCTTCCGCATGGCGGTCCAGCATCCCGAGGCCGTGCGCCGGCTGGTCCTTGTTTCGACCGGTTATGCCGCCGACGGCTTCTACGACGAGATGCGTCCGCAGCAGGCACAGGTGAGTGCCGCCGCCGCGACGTACATGAAAGACACGCCGATGTACAAATCCTACGTCGCCGTCGCCCCGCATCCGGAGGACTTCCCGAAACTGCTCGACGCGCTCGGCAATTTCATGCGCCAGAACTACGACTTCTCGGCCGACGTTCCCAAGCTGAAGATGCCCGTGATGCTCGCCTATGGCGACAGCGACATGTACAAGCCCGAGCACGAGATCAAGTTCTACCAGATGCTCGGCGGCGGCCTGAAGGATGCCGGCTGGATGCGCGAGAACCTGTCGCGGAACCGGCTGGCCATCCTGCCCAACCGCACCCACTACGATGTCTTCTTCGCTCCGGAACTGACGGCCGCCGCACTGCCGTTCCTCGATGGCGAGACCAGGGTGAAGAGCTGGGACGAGGTGGTCGGCGAAGCCGAATGACCCCTGCCATCTCCGCCGGCCGTCTCCAGCGAGACAGCCGGCGTGCTGTTCAGGAAGCCTTGGCCCGGCGCGGCTGCCTCAGATGCTTGATGCCGCTCATTTCGACGAAGTTCGTCGCTGACTCCCAGAGATAGTCGCCGTAAAGAAACGGCGCGAAGGGTTCGGTGCCGTCCAGCGGCAAAGGCGAGATTTCCGCGTCGACGCGTGGCTCGTGGAAGAACGGGATCGAGAACCGCACCGTTTTTGGCGCAATGACCCGGTGCCGTGTCGCCCGCACGCGGCCGCCGGTCCAGCGTTCCAGCAATTGGCCGAAATTGACCGCCAGCGTGCCATCGGCTGGAGGCACGTCGATCCATTCGCCGGCGAGGTTCTTCGCCTGCAAGCCCTCGACGCCGTCCTGCGCCAGCAAGGTGACGAAGCCTGAATCGGCATGTTCGCGGCCTATGATGGTGCGCGTCTCGCCTTTGTGGGTCACCGAAAACTCGGGCCCACTGGTATCGACGCCCGCACTGGCGTCGCGCAGCGGATAGCGGATCAGGCGCAGCGTCGAGATGCCACCGTCGAAATAGGCATCGAAGGTCATCTCGGGCAGACCAAGCCCGCGGGCGATCGACCGCATCAGCATGGTGCCGACCGTTCCCATCACGCGATAGTAGTCGGCTGCCGCAGCGCGCCAGCCGGGCAGGGCATTCTCGTCCGGCAACGGTGTGGGCTCGCACAAGGGATCGTCGGAAGCCGTGCCTCGCGCCGCATCGGCAAGGTCTGGCCCCATGTCGATGCCTTCCTTGTAGGAAACGGCTTGCGGCTGCAGCGGAAACCAGCCGCGGTAGAAATTTTTCTTGGTGTGATCGAAATTCCAGCGCAGCAATTCCTGTTTCTCGGCGTCAGGAAGCGCGAAGATGCGCAGCAATTGCGCGCGCTTGTCGGGCGTCAGCCAGTCATCGCCGGGAAAATCCCGGACCGCCAGGAAGCCGATGCCGGCCGCCGCGGCCATGATCCCGGCGTCGGCGCGGTCGCGCGCGGGCGAGGGCGACCCGAACAGGGCCGCGATGCCGATCGTTTCGATGTCGGGTGTCATGACAATCCTGCTGCATCACGATAATCGATGACCTTGTATCAAAGCTTTTCAATTGACCCAATCGACCTCGCCGTTACTTTTGCCGCCTGTTCACTCCACCAATGGATCCAGGCGATGGCAAAATACGAGGGCGGATGCCTGTGCAGGGCCGTGCGCTATCGCACCGATGCCGCCCCCATCAACGAGCGCATCTGCCATTGCCGGCTTTGCCAGAAGGCGATCGGCGCGGCGTTCAATGCGCGTGTTCTTTTCCGCATCGACGATGTGACGGTCGAGGGCCCGTTGGCCACGGTCAACACCTCGCCGGACCTCAAGCGCGGGTTTTGTCCGGCCTGCGGCACGACCCTGTTTTCGCGGCGCGATTCCGCCGGCATCATCGGCGTGACGACCGGTTCGCTTGACGACCCGTCGCTGTTCAGGCCCCAGATGCACATCTGGACCGTCTCGAAACAGCCCTGGGTGATGCTGGATGACGGCCTGCCGCAGTTTGAAGGCGCTCCGCCGGCCTAGCTTCCTTCTTCCCCGTGAAGGGAAAGGACGTGCCCCAGGATGACCAAAAATTAATCCAAAGAGACACGTGATAGCCGGCAAAGCGTCATTGGCGGGCCATCTTTGTCTCCCTATCTAAGCGTCGCGGGCCCGGCATTCGAGGAGACGACGGATGAACGACAGCATCAGCACCCTGGACGAGCTTTTGAGCGATCCTATGGTCCTGCTCGTGATGGAACGTGACCGTGTGCGCCCGGAACAGGTGCGCATGCTGCTCGAGCGGGCTCGCCGGCCCTCCACGGAGGAGCCTGTCGTGCCGCCCGCCCATGTTATTGCCAGGACCTGCCAGAAACTTTGGCTCTGCCCATAATCGTCTTGCCAACCTCCAGCCATGGGAGCATCGCCGGCCCTTCGGGCCGGTTTGAACCGTGCGCGTCCGACGCGGCGGTGCCAGCTTACAAATCCGTAAATTGATTATCCGCCGCATGACGGTATGCCTTGCCGGGCACCGATCTCCTCCGATGGTGCCTTCGCAATTCCGATCTCTCCCGGATGGAACCCGACATGGCTGATATCTGCACGCAAGGCGTCGACACGGGCTTTGTCGGCCTTGGATTTGCCAAGGTCGCATTCCTCGGCCTGGTGCAAGGCATCACCGAACTGCTGCCGATTTCCTCGACCGCCCATATGCGCATCGTGCCGGCGGTGCTTGGCTGGCAGGATCCGGGTTCCGCCTTCTCCGCCGCCATGCAGCTTGCCGCCCTTGCCGCCGTAGTCAGCTATTTCTGGGGCGATGTCAGGGATCTCCTGTTCGGTTCGATCGACGCTCTCACACGGCGCGATTTCGCCGATCGGCATTTCCAACTGGCTTCCTGGATCGTGCTGGCGACAATCCCGATTGTGATCGCCGGCGTGGTACTTTCGGGTGTTCTCAACACCTGCAATTCGCCGTTGCGCAGCTTGAGCGTGATTGGCTGGGCCTGCATAGGCATGGCGATCCTGCTGGCCCTGGCCGAGATTTTCGCCCGCCACAAGCGCACCATCGGCGAAGCGTCGCTCGCCGACGCGCTTCTTGTCGGTGTCGCCCAGGTCGGCGCGCTGATCCCGGGCGTCTCTCGCTCCGGTTCGACGCTGACGGCGGCACTGGGGCTCGGCTTCAAGCGGGCCGAGGCGGCACGCTTCTCGTTCCTGCTCGGGCTGCCGGCCATCGCGCTCGCCGGCCTCAAGGAATTATGGGAACTGCACGAGGTGCATCTCGATGCCCATGGGTGGTCGGTTCTTGGCCTGGGGCTGCTCGTCGCCTCGATTTCGGCCTTCTTCGCCATTTGGGGCCTGATGCGTGTGCTGGAACGCTTCTCCGCCTGGCCCTTTGTCATCTACCGTGGCCTGCTTGGCGTCGTCCTGCTGCTGGGTGTGGCGATGGGATGGCTCGTCTAGCTCCCTAGCCCGAACCTCGGTGTTGCGCTGCTGCAACCCTCGAAGGGGCATGCGGCGTCCCTCCAAGATGTGATCGGCCGGTTTGGTTGACTTCGGGATACAACCGCCCTTAACGTTCTGTTAACAAAACAGATGGGCGGGGCCGGATGGCATCCTCGATGGGTTGGCGCCGGAAGGCGAAGGGGCTGGGGCTTGCGATTGCCCTGATTGCTTTCTGTTCGGCGGCGAATTCCGCTTACACGGCTCCCGTTTCCATGGCTATCGGCGGCTCGACGTCCCAGCCGATTGGCCACTATGATTTTTGCAAGATTCATGCCGCCGAGTGCTCGATCCGTTCATCCGACAGCGAGCCGGAACAGATGACTGGCAAGCTGTTGCGGGAGATCAGCGCCGTAAACCTCTCGGTCAACGCGCGCGTCAAGCCGATGAGCGACATGGACAATTACGGCAAGGAGGAATGGTGGGCCTATCCGGACAATGGCTTCGGCGATTGCGAGGATTACGCGCTGGAAAAGCGGCGTGAGCTCAACAGCCTGGGCATCGCCATAGCCAATCTCCTGATGACGGTGGTTCGCAAGCCGGACGGCGAAGGCCATGCCGTGCTGACGGTGCGCACCGACAAGGGCGACTTCATCCTCGACAATCTCGTCGACAAGGTTCGCCTCTGGAACCAGACCCCGTATCGCTATCTCAAAAGACAGGCGAGCGACAATGCCGGGCGCTGGGTCTCTATTCTTGCCGGCGAGGAGAAGCTGGTCAGCGCCGTCAAATAGTCGCTGCCGACGTCCGGGCGATAACCATACTTCTTTCAGCAAATCCTTCATCGTGCCGGCAAGCGGTGCTATCCACGACAGTTCGTTGGAATGGCAATCCGGAACGCGCATGGATTTTTTGACCGTCCTGTATTCGGCGCCCTTGCTGCTGAGCTTGTTCAAGGCCGCGTTGCCGTACGCGGTCGCCACGACAGCGGCATTCGGCCAGTGGTTCGCTTCGGTGCCGCCGTGCCGCGACGTCTCCTTCGAGGCTACGAGCTTCCTCGTCTGCGAGGTCGATCCGAAGCTCTATTCGATCGAACTGTTCTGGAAAGACCCGGCAGGCAAGCCTTTTCAGTCGCTGCACAATCTCGACAACGCCCAGCGCATGGCGGGCCGGACCATGCTGTTTGCCATCAATGCCGGCATGTACCACCCCGATCTCAGGCCGGTCGGCCTTTACGTCGAACGCGGCCAGGAAATGGCCGGTGTGAAAACGGGATCGGGAAGCGGCAATTTTTCGCTGCAGCCGAATGGCATTTTCTATATCAGCCGCGGCAAGGCCGTGGTGCGGGCGACCAAGGACTTCGTCAGGCAGCGGCCAGCCACCGACTATGCGACACAATCAGGGCCAATGCTGGTAATCGACGGCCAGCTTCACCCGAAATTCCAGGCCGACGGCACCTCGCGCAAGAGCCGCGACGGCGTCGGAGTGCGAAAGGACGGTGTTGCCGTCTTTGCCATCTCGAACGGCACGGTGACGTTCCATGCCTTCGCTCGCCTGTTTCGCGACGCGCTCGGCTGCGACAACGCGCTCTTTCTCGACGGCACGATATCGAGCCTGCTCGCTCCGGCCATCGGCCGCAACGACGACTACTGGAATCTGGGGCCGATGATCGGCGTCTTCAGGAAGCGCGGCTGATGCACGGCGCCCTCAATCGCGAGACGCGCTAAATCCGTGCATCATGCCTGCCGCGCAGTCTGACGACCAGCACGGCGACGATGATCGCTACCACCATGGCCGCGATCACCGCCAGGCCGAACAGGCTGGTCGCGTCGAGTTCGGGCAGATTGTCGGCTCCTTTCGCCACCAGCCATCCAGGCGACAGCACGACCGGCGCCCAGATGATCGCTGACAGGATGTTGGCGACCTGGAAGCGCCGCCTGTTCATGCCCATCATGCCGGCGACCAGCGGCACGGTGGCACGCACCGGACCGAAGAAGCGGCCGACGAAAACGGCGGCGACACCGTAGCGATGGAAGAACAGGCGCGCCCTGGCGATCTCGCGGCGATAGCGGTTGAGCGGCCATTTGTGGACGACGCCACGCCCCAGCCATTTGCCGAGAAAATAGGAAATGGTGTCGCCAAGCGCCGCGCCGAGCATCGCGGCGAGGAGAACGGGCAGGGGCTGGACGATACCGGCGCCCACCAGCCCGCCGACGATGATCAGCACCGTGGTGCCAGGCAACAGGATGCCGACCAGCACCAGCGACTCGCCGAAGGCCAGCAATCCGACCACGAGACCCGCCCAGGCCTGATGGTTCTCGATGAAACATACGCTCTGGTCGATGAACGACTGCACGCAAGCTCCGTGTTGAAAGTGTTCCTCAGCTGCCCTGTCGAGCAAGATCCTGAGTTCGTCGAGCTTGCCGTCGACGAGCCAGCCGTAATAATTCTCGACCGGCAGCTTGCGGCCCTTGGCGCGGGCAGGGCCGCCGCGCCGCACCCCGTTCTCAACAGCCACATCATGGCCCTGTCAAGGCTTGGCCGGGCCGCTGCCGACGACTGTCAGAACGCGGCCACAGCTATGGTAAAAAACTTGATTCAAACTTTATTGGTAATTTCTCGTTCATAACTCGTCTGGTTGTCCGTCGGCCGTCGCCTTCGGTCTGTTGTGTTCGAGTACAGGTCCAGATGCGGTTACCAGGCGTCGTGAGTTTCGTGATCGCATCGCTCTGCCTTGCCGGCTGTTCGTCGACATCGGGCATGGATGCGCTCGACATGCAGAAGCCGTCCAATGAAGTCACCAGTTCGGTGGTGCGTCCAAGCGCGCCGATCGCGTCCGTTCCGGTGGCCAGGGCAAACGCGGCGCGCAAGCGGATTGAGGCTGCGGCAGAGGATACCACCGCTCGGCCTTATGGCCTTGCCGAGGAAGAGACGGTGGCGTTTCCCGCACCCGAACTGCCCGACAGCGTCGAGCCGCCGATCGAGGAGGCAGCCCTGGTGTCGCCGCCGAAGCTGTTGTCGCGGGCGGCACCGTCCATGCTGGCCGGCCCGGTCACGCGTTATGGCTTCCGCGATGCCAAGCCGATCAATTTCGGCCGCTCGTCGCCCCGTCACCTTGCCGTGCACGGGGTGGACGTGTCGCGCTGGCAAGGCAACGTCAACTGGGAGAAGCTGCGCGCCCAAGGCGCCAACTTCGCCTACATCAAGGCGACCGACGGCGGCGACCACTTCGACCCCCTGTTTATGAAGAACTGGCGTGATGCCGACGCGGCGGGCCTGAAGCGCGGTGCCTATCATTTCTTCTACTGGTGCCGCACCGCCGGCGAGCAGGCCGACTGGTTCATCCGCAACGTGCCGAAGGTCGACGGCGCGCTGCCGCCGGTGATCGACGTCGAGTGGAACGGCGACTCCAGCTGCCAGCGGCGCCCGTCGCGCGAAAAGGTCCTGGAGAAGATGCAGGTGTTCATGGACAAGCTGGAGCGCCATTACGGCCAGCGGCCGATCATCTACACGGCGCCCGATTTCTATCGCGACAACCTTCAGGGCGCATTCCCGGATTACCCGTTCTGGCTGCGCGCCGTGGCCCGGCATCCGTCAAAGGTCTATCCCGATCGCAAATGGCTGTTCTGGCAGTATTCCGGCTCTGGCCTGTCGCATGGCGTAACCGGCCGCATCGATCTCAACGTCTTCCATGGCGATGAGCGGCAATGGCGCGCCTGGGCCGGCGGCGGAGGTCGGGCCATGATGGCCGACGCGGATTAGAACCGATGCTTTCGCGTCGGCGCTCGTCCCGTCCACCTATTGGAACTGGTTGCTCCCGCCGTTCTTTTCCTCGCTCAACCGCAGCCGCGCCCTCAAGCCCATGATCTCGGCGATCGCGGCATCGATCATGGCGAGAAGGGTCAACGTGTCGTGCTGGGTCGGATCGGCCCTGACATAGGCGAGCTGGTTCAGTATATCGGTGTCATCTTCGGTTTGTTCGCTCATGCGCATCGTCCCGGCTGTTGTCTCCTGGATCTTCGTCCGATCGGATCGATCGTCCTTTTATCACGTCATCGTGCGGATGGCCCGCCGTATTGGCCACCAGTTCCTGGCGCGGTCCCCACCGTGCTTCGGATACGTCCTCGGAGGCAAGATGGAGAACATCGGTGTGAGGCTTCGGCTCGGTGGGGCACTGGTCTGCTTGCTGACATTGCTGTTGCCCGCGAGCCCGATGGCCGCGGGTCTGAAAGACCCCACCGCCGATACGCTCGACCGCTGCCTGAATAAGCCAGCCAATGGCTCTACAGCAGGCCAAACCGACTGCGAGGCCACGGCATCAAGCGACTACGATCGCCGCATGAATGCCGCCTATGCGACACTCCTGCGCACCTGCGCAAATTACCGCGCCAGGCAGCGCAAAATCTTCGCCTGTCACAACGCGCCTGGCTGGCCTTCCGCGACAGCGAGGCGAAGACCCGGGGCGCTCTCTATGAAACAAGGCAAGGCACGATGTACGTGCCCATGCAGGCAGCCGACGCCACCAACATCATCCGGGATCGCGCCCTTCAGCTGGAGGGCTATGTTCGTGTCATGGCAATAGAGGATGCCGAATAGCGGCTGGTCGCCGCTCCCATGGCCACGCGACAGCATTGAACCTTGCCGGCGGTCATTTCCTGATCTAGCGAATAGACGAGACATTGCCCTCGCCATGCTGTCTATATGCGTGCTGCTGTACTCTAGTCGTCGGGGGGACGAGTTGGAGCTCAAGTTTCTGTTGGTCGGCTTTGCCTGCGCGGTCGCTGGCATGCTGTCGATCGTCACCTTCCTGAAATGGCTCGAGGTCAAGGCGGCCAGCCGCTGGTTGCCGACGCCTGGAAAGATCGTCTCGTCGCGCGTCGAGGCGCGCGAGGTGACAAGCTCGGGTACCGGCTCGGAGAGCAGCACCTCGACCGAAATCCGCAACTTTCCGGCCATCACCTATGAGTACAAGGTGGGCGGCAAGACATTTCAAAGTTCGCACTACAGCGTGCAGGAGAACCTCGGAAATTTCGAAGTCGCGGAAACCCTTGCGCGGTTTCCGCGTGGCGCGGCGGTAACCGTGTTCTATGACCCGTCCAGCCCGGGCAAGGCCGTGATCGAGCGCACCATGCCGGACGGCGCCTTCAAGTTCATGGTCCAGCTTTCGGCGGGGCTCGTGGTTGGTGCGCTGGTGTTGGTGTTTTCGGTCGGTGGCGTGCTGGAGGCTATCGGGCCGCATCTGCCCAAGCCGCGGAACCTCGGTGCGGCGGCATTCCTGCTGTTCATGGGGCTTTTTGTGCTGCGCATGGGCTTTGCCCAAAGATCGATGGCCGGACAAGCGGCAACATGGCCGACCGCTGCCGGCCGTATCGATGCGTCCGGCCTGCAGGCAATCAAGACCCGCGACCGGTTTGAGGGCGGTGGGTACCGGCCCTGGCGCACGGTGTTCAAATCCCGCATCGTCTACAGCTATGGTGTCGCCGGACAGCGCTACAGCGCCGATCGCGTCGCTTTCGGCGCCAGCGTGACGGCCTCGCTGCCCGGCCTCGTCGGCGGTCAGGCGCGGCGCTATGTCGAGGGCAGCAAGGTCAACGTTCGCTATGACCCCGCCAACCCCGCCTCGGCGGTGCTCGAATGCCGGGTGCGTGGGCTATGGCTGCTGTGGGTCTGCTCGGCAGGCTTTCTCGGCGGCGCGGCCTTGCTGGTCGGGTTGGTCTGAGTGTCACCGCCTTGAGCAGCGCACGAGAGGTCCGCTGTCGAATCCGCGCCAGCTCAACCGCACCGTCGCGCCGTCGATTTTGATATGGATGGTGCGAGAAAATGGCTCGTCGAGCGATGGGTCCGCGCCGTAGCACTGGCTGGCACGAACCACCCAGCCGATGGCGGTTTTGCGAAAGATCGCGTGCTCGCAGCCGAGGTTGGGAAACGACAGGGCCGACTGATCCACAGTGAAGACAGTCTGGCGCTGGACGTCGGCGGTCGCATGGCAGTTCAACCTATCGCTGGACCACGTCCCGACATAGGGCGCTGCCGCTACGGCCGGCACAATCGCAGTTGCGGAGGTCGCTATGATCAGTGCCAAACGCTGCATCTTTTGTCTCCTGGGCCGCTGCGTTCGATCATACAGATTGCGGGTTTGTGTGGCGCAAGTTTTCGATCGAGGCACGATAAACGCAGCGGTTCCGGATTTCGCTTATGGTTTTGTACGGATGATGCGACTGTGCGGCCCGGCACGCAGCCGGCCTTGCTTCACAACAGATTGCCCGAGATTTCGATGATCATTCGCAAACTGGCCTTCGTTGCCCTGGGTTCGCTCGGGCTCATGCAAGCGGCGGGCGCCAAGGAATGCCTCCTGAGCCACGCCACCTACCAGGAGCCACGCTCGGGCGCGGTCATGCAATTCCGGCCGCTGGGCAACGAACCGGCGGCACTGACGACGCAGGTGTTCTCGCTGGCCGTGCCTCATACCGGCATAAGCCTGCCGGCCGATATTACCTGGACCAACGGCAAGAACTCGTTTCCGCTCGGTACCATCCGCCACCCCTGCACCGACGACGACCGCGAAGCGGGTCTGCAAGACGACAGCGGGCTTTGCCGGATATGGGACGGGCAGGTCTATGCCTTGACCGGAGGCGGCGCCGAGCAGCTGAACTCGCGCGAAGCGACACCGGCGCCGAAAGGGCTATTGCTGCCGCAGTTCGGTGCGATGTTCAGCGAATGGCCCGACTTCGCCAATGCCAACCCCGCCGGCTCAGCCTGGGATGCCTTCACTTTGACGGGATGCAGCGATGAATAGCGCTATGGGATCGATCGTCTGGACCTGCGCCCTGTTCGGGTTCGTGACGGTATCTGCCGGGGCGCGCGCGGAGGAGCCGGCACCGTCGCGGCCGCCGATCGACAAATGCGTCTGGGAAAAACTGACGGACAAGACGATCGGCCTGGGAGCATGGGCGCAGCGCTGCAATTTCGGCTTTCGCCAGATCCATTTCGAGTTTGTCGGCAATGCGCTCGCCATCAAATACAGCGATGGCGGTGCGCCAGATCCGCTTGTCGAGGTGCTCGACATCCAGCCCGGCGAAACCGCGGAGGCTGCCATGCGGCGCCTGTTCCTGGAAAAGACCGACAAGGCCGTCAACGCCCGCTGCGAGCTCGCGCCTTACACGGAGGGCACCGTGCCCGCCGGCGTCAAACGCTACGCATTCAGCCCCGACGCCGCTTATGCGAAAGAGCTGAAGGCGCGGACCGACCCTGACGAGGTCCCCGACCCGCCCTGCGGCGACTGGGGCGAAATGCCTGATGGCATCCAGTATTTCGAGGTGCCGGCAGGTGAGGGACACAAGCTGCTGTTCGTCCGCGTGGGCCAGGATGAGCCGTTGTTTGATGAGCAGACGCTGCGGGTGTTGCCCTAGGGTGAGGAGCCGCGGTCAAGCCAGATCCTAGCCACACAGATCGTGGCTGCAACTGGCAGGCTATATTCGCGGAAGATTAGTGATGATCTGCCTCTAGGCAGTGAGTTCATAAACGCCGAACGGCCCAAGATGAAATTGAAAGCAGACGATGAGCTTGCTATTCTCCAAACATGAAGCATGACCGCCTTTGCGCAATCGCTCACAACTTCGCTGACTCAATGGCAAGTGGGCTGGGTTTTGTTGTCGGCTTCTGCCAAACCGAGGTGTTCGAAGAGGCTGCGATCAGCCCAGGTGGAGTAATCGAGATCGACTTCCTGCGTGGACGTGTTGTTAGAGGTCGCGCTTCGCAACGGTTGGAAAGCGCCGCGATCACATTCGGGCAAGCCTTCCCCGACTTCTGCAAGAAAAACGGCGCCGAAGCGACTGATTTTCAGAGCTTCCTAGCCGCGTTTGATGCCAGAGGAGAATGGCGCCGTGCGATGCTGACCGTTGTAGACAGCAAGGGCCGCCGTTCACTTACAGAGTATGGCGGCGTCCCGTTGAAGCGGTTGAGAGTTCTGGACACTCTGGGCCGTATACGTCGAAAAACAAGGCAGATCGAAAAGGCGGGCCAATAGCAAACGTCGTAAACGGGATCGATTTCCCGATTGGGGCTTTCAAGTTGTCCCGTATGCCGCTTTCAACGACGCCGAAATCCAGAGTTGTCGGCGTCGTTGCATTTACGACCTTTGGGCTCGAACAAACCCCTCAGCTGCACCCGCTCGTGGCACCGCAAGTATCGCACTTCTCGCAAGTCCCGTTCCTTACCATCGTAAAGTTCTGGCATTCGGAGCAGGAATTGCCGGTGTAGCCCTGCAGCAGCGACTTGGCGCGGCGGTCGGCGGCGAGTTTCTTCGCTTCGGCCGCTTCATGGGCCGCCGTATCGGTGAACAGCGCCGCAGTGGTATCGGTCGAGGCATCGGAGGCCGCTTCCTCGAAGGCGATGTCTTCCGCCAATTCCCTAGCCCGCTCCTCATAGTCGCGCTTGTAGGCGACCGCCTCGTCGGTTGCGGGCTTCAGCGCCAGCACGTTGGAGCCGGAGAAAGCTGTCGGCGCCGAGCGGGCAGGGGTGCCGGAGCCGGCAAAGCCCTTCGGCTCGCCTGCCCTCGAGACCAGCTTCACCGGCGAACCGCGGGTCAGACCCTTGGAGACGGCGTCGGTCTTGCCTTCGCTGATGCCACGGCCGAGTGCGGTGTTGGAGAAATCCGACTGGTCGACATGGGCGAGATCGTTGCGGCCGAGATACGAAATGGCCAGCTCACGGAACACATAGTCGAGGATCGACGTCGCGCTCTTGATGGCATCGTTGCCGATGACCATGCCGGCCGGCTCGAACTTGGTGAAGGTGAAGGCGTGCACATATTCGTCGAGCGGCACGCCATACTGCAGGCCAAGCGAGATCGCGATGGCGAAGTTGTTGAGAAGGCCACGCAGGGTGGCACCCTCCTTGTTCATGTCGATGAAGATCTCGCCGAGACGCCCATCGTCATATTCGCCGGTGCGCAGGAAGATGGTGTTGCCGCCGATCTTGGCCTTCTGCGTATAACCCTTGCGGCGGCCGGGCAGCTTTTCCTGCTCGCGCGACACGCGTTCGATGATGCGTTCGACGATGCGCTCGGTGATCTGCGCCGCGCGCGCCGCAGCCGGTGCCTGGATCAGCTGTTCGATCGCCTCGTCCTCGTCTTCCTCGCCATCGGCGAGCAGCGAGGCATTGAGCGGCTGCGACAGCTTCGAGCCGTCGCGGTAGAGCGCGTTGGCCTTCAGCGCGAGCTTCCACGACAGCATGTAGGCGCTCTTGGCATCCTCCACCGTCGCGTCGTTCGGCATGTTGATGGTCTTGGAGATGGCGCCGGAAATGAAGGGCTGTGCCGCCGCCATCATCTGGATGTGGCTGTTGATCGACAGCGAGCGCTTGCCGATCTTGCCGCAGGGGCTGGCGCAGTCGAACACGGGGAGGTGTTCGGCCTTGAGGAAGGGCGCGCCCTCCAGCGTCATCGCACCGCAGACATGGATGTTGGCGGCCTCGATGTCCTTCCTGGAGAACCCCAGCGCCGGCAGCATTTCGAACGAGAAGTCGTTGAGCTGCTCGTCGGTGAAACCGAAGGTCTCCTTCACCCAGTCGGCGCCGAGCGTCCACTGGTTGAAGACGAACTTGATGTCGAAGGCCGACTTCAGCGCCGCGTTGAGCGCCGCGATCTTGTCGTCGGTGAAGCCCTTGGCCTTGAGCGAGCCGGGGTTGACGGCCGGCGCCTGGTTGAGATTGCCGTGGCCGACGGCATAGGCCTCGATCTCGGCGATCTGGCTCTCGGAATAGCCCAGCGTGCGAAGCGCTTCCGGCACGGCGCGGTTGATGATCTTGAAATAGCCGCCGCCGGCGAGCTTCTTGAACTTCACCAGGGCGAAGTCGGGCTCGATACCGGTGGTGTCGCAATCCATGACCAGGCCTATCGTGCCGGTCGGCGCGATCACGGTTGCCTGTGCGTTGCGGTAGCCATGCTCCTCGCCGAGTTCGATGGCGCGGTCCCAGGCGGCCTTGGCATGGATGGCCAGATCCTGCTGCTTCAGGTCCGATGCAACGAGAGGCACAGGATTGACGGCCAGCTTCTCGTAGCCGTCCTTGTCGCCATAGGCGGCGCGGCGATGATTGCGCATGACGCGCAGCATGTTCTGGGCGTTGCGGTCATAGTCCGGGAAGGCGCCGAGCTCGGAGGCCATCTCGGCCGAGGTGGAGTAGGCGACGCCGGTCATGATGGCGGTCAGCGCGGCACAGATGGCGCGGCCCTCGTCGGAATCGTAGGGAATGCCCGAGGTCATCAGCAGGCCGCCAATATTGGCGTAGCCGAGGCCCAGCGTGCGGTAGTCGTAGGAGAGCTTGGCGATCTCCTTCGACGGGAACTGCGCCATCATGACGGAGATTTCCAGCACCATGGTCCACAGCCGCACGGTGTGCTCGTAGGCTGCGATATCGATGGTGCCGTCGGTGTTGCGGTAGGGCAGCAGGTTGATCGAGGCGAGATTGCAGGCCGTGTCGTCGAGGAACATGTATTCCGAGCACGGGTTGGAGGCCCGGATCGCACCGGCCGAAGCGCAGGTGTGCCAGTCGTTCATCGTGGTGTTGAAGTGCAGGCCGGGATCAGCCGACGCCCAGGCGGCGTAGCCGATCTTTTCCCAGAGGTCCCGCGCCTTCAGTGTCTTCAAGACCTTGCCGTCCTTGCGGGCGGTCAGGTGCCAGTCTGCGTCCTCTTCAACGGCGCGCAGGAAATTGTCCTTCAGCGACACCGAATTGTTGGAGTTCTGGCCCGAAACGGTGAGATAAGCGTCAGAATCCCAGTCGGTGTCGTAGGTCTTGAACGACATCGAGGTGTAGCCCTGCTTGGCGAACTGGATGACGCGGTAGATGTAGTTTTCCGGCACAGCCGATTTCTTGGCCAACTTGATTTCGCGCTTCAGCGCCGTGTTGATGGCCGGATCGAAGCAGTCGTTGTCATGGCCTTCGCAGTTCACGCAGGCCTTCATGATCGCTTCGAGATGCTTCTTGACGATCTTGGAGCCGGTCACCAGCGAGGCGACCTTCTGCTCTTCATTGACCTTCCAGTCGATAAATTCCTCGATATCGGGGTGGTCGGCGTCGACGATGACCATTTTCGCCGCTCGGCGCGTCGTGCCGCCCGACTTGATGGCGCCAGCGGCGCGGTCGCCGATCTTGAGGAAGCTCATCAGGCCGGACGAGCGGCCGCCGCCGGACAGCTTTTCGCCTTCGCCGCGCAGCAGCGAGAAGTTCGAGCCGGTGCCGGAGCCATATTTGAACAGGCGCGCCTCGCGCACCCACAGATCCATGATGCCGCCCTCGTTGACGAGGTCGTCCTGCACGCCCTGGATGAAGCAGGCATGCGGCTGCGGATGCTCGTAGGAGGATTTCGACTTGGTCAGCTTGCCGGTGAACGGGTCGACATAGAAGTGACCCTGGCTCGGACCGTCTATGCCATAGGCCCAGTGCAGGCCGGTGTTGAACCATTGCGGCGAGTTCGGCGCGACGCGCTGGGTCGCCAGCATATAGGCAAGCTCGTCACGGAAGGCGCGCGCGTCTTCCTCTGACGCCTTGAAGTAGCCGCCCTTCCAGCCCCAATAGGTCCAGGTGCCGGCCAGCCGGTCGAAGACCTGGCGGGCGTCGATCTCGGAGCCGTAGCGCTCGGCCTCGGGAAGCTTGGCGAGTTCGGCTTCGTCGGCGACGGAACGCCACAGGAAAGAGGGGACGTCGTTCTCCTCGACCTTCTTCAGGCGCGCGGGAACGCCGGCCTTGCGGAAATATTTCTGAGCCAGGATGTCGGCGGCGACCTGGGAAAACTGCGCAGGCACATCGATGTTGTCCAGGCGGAACACCACCGAGCCATCCGGATTCTTGATCTCGGAAAGCGCCTTGCGGAATTCGATCTCCGCATAAGCGGCCCCTTCTTGGCCTGCATGTCCTGGCTTGGTGAAACGACGCTCGATGCGCATTGGTCCGGTCCCTTTTGTCTACATATAGCGCTTTCATCAGGGGATTTCTGCCCCAAAAGACGAAACGCGCAGTCCGCCGTTTGCCGGCATTGCGAACAATGCCGGCATCTCCTCTTCGCAGACTCGGCCACGCTCACGACAATACGCCTTGCCAGGCATCTGCCGAGGCTGCCAACCGGCCCGCGGGCCCCTCAAAACTGAATTTTTCGATTCCCTCACTCGAGGGAATTTCACACTATCTAGCGTCGAACTTAGCTGCAAACACTAAATATAGTATTAACAGACAATTTATTCCAGTCCGACAATTCTCCCTTTCGTCGCCCACCCAACCCACGATCCCAACGCTTCCGCCGGCCTCGTAAACAGGCGGAAATGCGGGCAAAACGCACATAATCCGGGAAAAAGACCGGGCTCAGAACTTTCCGGTCGCGCTCTCAACAGGAGCGCATGGCCTATAAAAGGCGACTCGTTTCGAGCCGTCAAGGATTCGTTTGCGTAGCTTTTGTGACCCCAACATCTTGTGTGTCACACATGTGGATAACGGGGATAGAGTCGACCCGCCGTCGGCCATCTGCCCGGCGGTAAGCCGGTGCGATCGTTGGCCAGTGGCACGGGCGCTGCGAAACATTTGCTGGGATGCCGCAAAAAAGCCAGCCAAGCCGGTGAGCCGGGCCTCAGCCGTAGTGTAGCTTCGGCTTGGGTTCGGTCCCGTTGAACTGTACGCCGATCCGGTCGCTGCGGCGCCAGCGGACCTCGCAGCGATAGGCGACGCCGTCGAGCGGTATGTAGAGAAGGAAATGATCGGGAACCCTGGCTTCGGCCGGTAACTTCAGTTCGGCGCCGCCCGCATGCTGGTTGCGCACCGTACAGGCGACTTCGGAATTCTGGATCCCCGTGATGACTGTTCCACCTTTGAGCACGCGCGGACGATGCTCGCGCTGCGGCTCGCCGGGGTCGTGCTGAAGTGGGTCTGCGGGATTCGCCATCGATCAAACGCCAGGAACGATCGATCCTAACCACCAAAAATTAGCAAACCCTTGCGGCACAAGGTTGTGCGTCTGCCGCGAAAGGCGCCGATCAGGAGAACCTGCGTGGGTCGGCACAGAAATAGGCGATGATCTGGCAAAGGTCGGGTTCATTGACCATGCGCACGGCTTCGCTGGAACTGACCCATTTGCGGGTGCGGGAGTGCTTTTCCTTCCAGCGGTCCGCGATCTTGTCGACGTGCAGTGGGAACACCAGAACCTCGCAAGGCACTTCTTCGCCCGAAGCCAGCACCTTGGCATAGAAATAGCGGCCGGCTTCGAGATGAGAGATGTTTCCGCGCAAACCGGCTTCCTCGGCGGCCTCGCGGGCGGCCGCTTCGCAGAGCGGCTCCCTGGCTTCCGGCCAGCCTTTTGGAAGCACCCAGCGGCCAGTATCACGGCTGGTGATCAACATGACCTCGACGCCGTTCCCGACATCGCGCCAGGGCAGGGCGGCAACCTGCAGACGGCACGGCGCCGTGCCGAAGAGTCGCCTGACCCTTTCAGCAAGGTGGTTGTGCGTCGTTGGCCGTGTCAACATCGGAGAAGCTAGCCCCAGCCTCCAGAATCGTTTGCCGTCTCATGAATCTTACGGCTAATTGTGACCAATAAAAGTAAAAACTTCGGTCACGCTGGCTGATTTCCACCAACAAGGGTCGATTTCACAGGATATCTTGGCGGCGGGTGCCTCCGCGCAAGCAAATATTGGCCGTCGGCGCTGGCTTGATTGGAAAAAAGCAGCTTGCCGCGAATCAGCCGGCGTGATCGTCGGCGATTGGCTTCTGATAGGTGAAACCCATGTCCCAAGGGAAATAGATCCAGGTGTCCTGGCTGACCTCGGTGACGAACGTATCGACCAGCGGCCGGCCTTTCGGCTTGGCGTAGACGGTCGCGAAATGGGCCTTCGGCATCATTGCCCGCACGATGCCGGCGGTCTTGCCGGTGTCGGTCAGGTCGTCGACGATCAGCACGCCGGCGCCATCGTCGGCCAGCAAGGCCGGTGTGATCTCCTTCAGCACCTGCAACTGCCCTTGGCTGGTGTAGTCGTGATAAGAGGCGACACAGACCGTCTCGATCACGCGGATGCCGAGTTCGCGCGAAATGATCGCCGCCGGGACCAGGCCGCCACGCGTGATGCAGACGATAGCCTTCCACTGACCTTTGCTGGTGCCGGCAAGCCGCCAGGCAAGTGCGCGCGCGTCGCGATGGAACTGGTCCCAGGAGACCGGGAAGGCTTTTTCGGGAAGGGACATGTCTCGCGCACTCCACGGCACGCGGCGGCCGCGTGCAAGAAACAGGGGAATGCGCGCGGAATTAACTGGAAACCCCCGGACTTGGCAAGGGTGGCCGGCAGCAATCGCTGTGGACTTATCGCGACAGGAAGGCCGCGACCTGTGCCGAGCGCAGCACCGTGCGTGTTACCCCGCCGAACAGCAGCTGGCGCAGCCAGGAGTGGCTGTAGGCGCCAAGCACCAGCAGATCGGCGCCGGTCTCGGTGATCCTGTTCTGGATTATGTCGTCGACCGAGGTGCCGCCCGATTTCTGCACCGAGACGCTAACGGTGGCGCCGTGGCGCGACAGGGCCGACGCGATTTCGGCGCCCGCGGCCTCCGGGCGCTCGTCGAGCGTATCGGGCGGATCGATGACCAGTATGTCGGTTTTCTCAGCCTCGATGATGAAAGGCAAGGCATCGAAGGCGGCGCGCGCGGCCTCCTTGCTGCCGTTCCAGGCAAGCAGCACGCGTTTGAAGGTGGTGACCAGCGGACCCCCACTCGGCACCACCAGCACCGGCCGGCCGGCGTCGTAGACAAGCGTATCGACGTCGGCGCTCGGATCGCCGCCGGTCTCACGTTGGGCGGCGATGATGAGATCGGCGGCGCGCACGCTTGAGATGCCGGTCAGTGCGCTGTCGCCGGAGAAGCTCTCCAGGCTGCGCCATTCGAAGGAAAGGCCGGAATCCTCGATCCGCTTCAGGAAGACAGCCTGGAGTTTGTCGGCCCGCTCCCGGTTCATGTCGGCGGAAACCTGCAGGAACTCCGTATCGGGAAAGCCCGTCGCCGACGTGTAGGGCACCGGGAGCGCCTCGGCATGGATGCCGATCAGATGGCTCTCGAAGCGGCTGGCAAGCGGAATGGCGCAGTCGAGCACCCGCTCGGCGTCCTGCTCGTTCTGCAGAATGGCAACGATGGTCTTGAAACGCATGATGACCCCTCGATCGTGCGAGCGACGAGCCTCGCGCCATGGAAACGCTGGAGCGTCGTTCTTGGTTCCGGTTTGCAGCGGATCAGCTCGCCTCAGCCGCGAAGCCTGCCACCATGGCCTCGACGTCGGCGCGCGCGGCTTCAAGCGCCTCCGCGCTGCGGGCACGAACGACCAGTTCGGTCCAGAACTTGCCGTCGCCATACTTGGGGTAGGAGCCGATGATCGTATCCGGATGGGCTTTCTGGATCTCGCCCAATGGCCCGCCGACAAGGCCCTCGCCGAACGGACAGTGCACCGTGGCCGACAGCATTTTGGTGCCGGCTCTCAAGGTCGGCACGACATTGTCGAGCATGGCCTGGAAGATCGAGGGCACGCCGGCCATGACATGGACGTTGCCAATGCGGAATCCGGGCGCCACGGAGACGGGGTTGTCGATATGGTCGGCGCCGCGCGGCATCCGCGCCATGCGCTTGCGTGCCTCCGTGTATTCGATGCCGCGCGCGGCATAGCTCGCCTCCAGCAGGGCATAGGCCTTGGCATCGTATTCGCAAGGCACGCCGAACGCCTTGGCGATCGAATCGGCTGTGATGTCGTCATGCGTCGGGCCGATGCCGCCGGTGGTGAAGACATAGGTATAGCGCGCGCGCACGGCATTCACCGCCGCGACGATCTCGTCTTCCTCGTCGGGAACAATGCGTACCTCCTTCAGGTCGATGCCGATCGCCGTCATGATATCGGCGAGATGGCCGATGTTCTTGTCCTTGGTGCGGCCGGACAGAATCTCATCGCCGATGACGAGCATGGCGGCAGTGACGATTTCAGGCATGGAACGCTCCGGCAGGACGGGTCGCCTGAAATAGCGCGGCGGATGGGCGGCGGCAATGCCGTCCAAAGGCGAACGATCCGACACGTCCACCACACCTGCATTGCAGTACCAAGCGCGGCTTGACCAGGATGGGAACAAGCCCTTCCGGATTGTCCTCGGTCGCGGAGGGCGACCAAGGCCGAGGTGGTGCCGCAATCCGTCGCGCCCGAACAGGTCACAGCCTTCGAGCGCATGGCGGCACGCGCTTTTGTCACCCGACATCACCGCCACTTCACGAGAATTTCAGGGAACCATTCGGCTGACGGTCAGGTTTACCCCGTGTCGCATCCCAAGGCGGCCAAGATCAAGATACGGAGTAAAATCAATGTACAGGAAACTTTTCGCAGCATCCGTCCTGACGATCGGTCTCGCCACATCGGCGATGGCCCAATCGTCGGACGCTACCTATTCCAACCATCACAATTGGTGGCTGTTCGGCAATGAGGATTCGTCGGCCATCGACCAGAGCACCACTGGCAGCATCAACGCCGACGGCTCTGGATTGAGCACCCTTGGCAACCCCGGCCCGACCGGGCCTTGTGCCTCAAGCACGCCAGGCCCCGATGCGAACGCTCAGGGCAACGTCAACGATCAGTATTGCGGCAAGTAAATAGGCAGCCGCGTATTGCCTGCCGCGGGACGCCGTCTCTCCTGGCGTCCGCGGCTGGCGCAGGGCTGGATCAATCCGAGATTTCAGTCTGGGGCCGATCGCGGCCGTCGGCCAGTTCCTCGTGCCATTTGCCCTCGGCGTCCTCATACTGGATACCATCGGTGGAACCCGCCACCTGCTGTTCGGCCGAAGCGATCTCGGCGGCGCGCAATGCATCCTGATGGGTGGGAAATGTCTCCGAGAAGGTCGCACCGACCTTGTAGGCCCAGCCACCGTCATGCTCGACGATCTTGTAAGTCAGCTTCGCCATCAAAACCTCCAGTTAAAAGGTCCGCCTGCTCAATGCAGCCGGTCGTCGGGCAGCTTGTCGTCGGGCACCAGCACTTCCGATTCCCTGGCCGCCTCGATCAGTGCCCGGCGCGCTTCCGCTGTCGAACGATAACCTTCCAGCACTTTGAGGCAAGTGTCGAGGGCATCACGATGACGAGGCCCGCGATTGAGCGGCCACACCGTCATCAAGCACTCGGCCGCCTCCTGGGTCGAGCGGATATGGCGATATTTGCCGACATGGCCAAGCTCGACCACGACCGGCGTTTCAAAGGGTTTGTTGTCCATCATCATGGCCGCAACGCAAAGCAGCCAATTTGGTTGCAAAAGTGGCCTTCGGCCTGCGCCCAAAGGTCGCGACGCCGTTGCGCAAGCGCGCCGGCGTCGGGAGAAATGGCGATCAGCCGGCGGCCTTCATCCAATGTTCCATCGTCGTCACCGAGCGGGCGAGCTGCGGCGCCGGATGAATCTTTTCGCTGAACGTGGCGGCCGCACGCCATCCCCAGCGCGGATCGGCGAGGAAGGCTCGCGCCAGCGCCACCATGTCGGCGCGACCCTCGGCGATAACAGCCTCGGCCTGTTTCGGGTCGTCGATCAGGCCGACCGCCCGGGTCGGGATGCCCGCGCCCTTGCGCACGGCTTCGGCCAGATGCACCTGATAGCCGGGGCCGGTGGGTAATTTCTGCAATGGCGAATTGCCGCCGCTCGAGCAGCAGAGATAGGCGATGCCTTCGGCCTTCAGCGCTTTCGCCACCTCGACCGCGTCCGCGACGTCAAAGCCGCCATCGACCCAGTCCTTCACCGACAGCCGTGCGCCGAGCATCAGTTTCGGCGCGGCTTTCTTCACCGCCCTGGCGATCTCGACGACGAGACGCATCCGGTTTTCCAGCGAGCCACCCCAGCGATCCGTGCGCTGGTTGGACAGCGGCGACAGGAACTGGAAGATGAGGTAGCCATGCGCCGCATGCAGTTCGATGAAGTCGAAACCGGCACGGTCGGCCCGCCTTGCGGCGTCCGCGAACCGCTCGACGAGCTGCAGGATTTCCTCGTCGTCCAGGGCGCGCGGCACGTTCCAGCCGGCGTCGTAGGCGAGGGCCGAGGCCGAGACGGTCTGCCAGGGATCCTCGTTTGGCTGCAACGGGCCGCCGCCTTCCCAAGGCTTGCGGTTCGAGGCCTTGCGGCCGGCATGCGCCAGCTGCGTGCCGAACTTAGTGCCGGGTGCGGCCACGCGCTTGGCCGCATCCAGCGCGCGCCTCGCGGCGGCTTCATTGTCTTCGGAATAGAGGCCGAGACAGCCATGGCTGATGCGCCCGCGCCGCTCGACGTCGGTCATCTCCACCGTGACCATGCCGGCACCGGACATGGCAAGGTTCATCCAGTGGTAAAGATGCCAGTCGCTGGCCGAGCCGTCCTCGGCGGAATACTGGCACATCGGCGCCACGGCGATGCGGTTGGGGAAGGTGAGCCCATCGAGGGTGATCGGCTGGAAAAGCGATGTCGTCATGCAAAAACTCCGGGAAGGGGAATGCGCTATCTAGGCGACGGCACCCGTCCATACCACACACGAGACGGTGAAGCGCGCGCTGGACCAATCGCCGGATTGCGCCTGTTCCGCTTCGCGGCTACGCCTGCGTCCGCCAGCCAGCATCGAGGTGTCATATGGAAGACCGCGTTCGTATCCGCTCGGAAGAGGTTCTCTCCGACGACTGGGCGGTCCTGAAAAAGACCGTGCTCGACTATCGCCGGCGTGACGGTCAATGGGAGACGCAGGTCCGCCAGACCTATGATCGCGGCGACGGCGCGGTGATCCTGCCCTATGACCCCCAGCGTTCGACTGTGCTTCTGGTGCGCCAGTTCCGTTATCCCGCCTATGTCACCGGCCACCGCGAGCCGCTGATCGAGGCCTGCGCCGGCTTGCTGGACGAAAACGATCCGGAAACCGCCATCCGCAAGGAAGCCGAGGAAGAACTGGGTTACCGGTTGAAGGACATCGAGCGGCTGTTTTCGCCTTATATGAGCCCGGGCAGCGTCACCGAGCGGCTCTGGTTCTTCGTCGCGCGCTACTCGCCCGCCGACCGCATCTCGGCCGGCGGCGGCGCTCCGGAGGAGGGCGAGGACATCGAGGTCCTGGAAATGCCGCTCGACGAAGCGCTGGCCGGCATCGCCGATGGCCGCATTGTCGATGCCAAGACCATCATCCTGATCCAGCACCTGAAGCTGAATCCGGTGACGGCTTGATCAGAGACCGAGCGATCTCAATTCAGCCCGCGTGACCCAACAGTCGGGTGGTGGCCGCGTCACGATGATGTTCGGAATTAACGCGATCGACGCCTTCGACGGTTATGGCGAACGTACCGTTTTCCGTCCTGGCTATCCAGCCCTTCGCTTTCAGATACCAGAGGTGAAACTCGAGGTGCTCTTGCGGACAGCCTGACATTCGTTCGAGTTCTTCGTCGCCTATCCCGGGATGATTGACGTCCTGCCGGCGTTTTACATACAGCAGTGACAGCACTTTGGCTTGAATGACGGAATCTCGATCGAAGCCCTTTGTGTTGCTCGCCTCGTCGGTCAGCTCGGCCCGGTGGTTCAAATGCGCCTTGTACTGAATGTCGTACTGCGCACGCTTGACCGGATCCTTGAGCGTGTTGTGAGCCTCAAGAATATCGCTGAAGCGTGACTCGTTCCCAGTGACTTGGTTGTCGGGGTGGTAGCGCATGGCAAAATGCCGAAAAATGCGTTCTATCGTTTCCGAATTGGCATTCGGACTGATTTCCAGCATTTCGTAGAAGTCGATGAACATACCTGGCTTCCCCCATGCCATTTTCGCCGTTTGTGTCTCACCGTCAGGTGACAATTTTGGCGACGACCATAGAGTATATATTTCACGATCTACTAATGTGCCGAGCGTACAAAGGGTCAGATACACGAATTAAGCGAAAACGTCAGACCTTTGCGTCCTGAGCTGCAGACCTTGGTCTGGTAGCATTTCGCTCGTCGGAGGCGGCTTGCCATGACCGATAAACCTTCTGAACCTCCAGTAGAGCGTCGAACGCACTTACGCGAGGTGGTTTTGAAGGAGGCGTTCATAATCACGCAGGATGGCGAAATAGGCTGCGCCGTCAGAAACCAGCATGAGCATGGCGCCGAGTTGCGTGTCGCTGTGGGGGTTGAAGTGCCAAATACCTTCCGGCTGCGCGTGCCGTTGGACGGTGCGACTTATCGAGCGGAAGTGCGCTGGAGAAAGGGCGAGCGACTGGGCATCCAGATCCACGGCAATTTCTCGCTGAAGGTCACCTAAAGGCGGTAAGTCGGTTGATACGAGGGCACCCAGCACTGCGTTGCCGGTGGCTTTCGTCGTCTCGCATCCCGCCGCCATCTCATCAATCCTGACGTTGTCGCCGATCGCTTGCTATATATTAGAGCAAGCGCATATTATGCCTTGGGGACTAGGGCGGGGAATTGAGAATGTGCTACACCTGTGATGGCAAAGCGGTCGACCGGAGGGATTTCCTCAAAGTCGGCGCGGGGCTCGTTGCGTTCGGCGTTGGTGGGGCCACATGGTCGGCGCGTGCGGCCCAGGGTGCGGTGACCGCGCTGAGCCTCGATGACGCGCTCGCCGCACTGAAATCCGGCAACGAACGCTACGTCGGTCACCCGGAACTCTGCTCGATAGACCTTGCCGCGCAGCGGAATGCTGTTGCCGCACACCAGGCGCCCTGGGCCACGATCATCAGTTGCGCCGACAGTCGCGTTCCGCCTGAACTGATTTTCGGCGGTCACGGCGTTGGAGAACTGTTCGTCGCCCGGAATGCTGGCAACCTCGTCGACACCGCCACACTCGGTACGGTCGAATACGGGGCAGCGGTGCTCGGCTCACCCTTGATCGTCGTTCTCGCGCACACAAACTGCGGCGCCGTCAAGGCGGCGTGCGACGTAGTGGCCAAGAACGCGACCTATCCTGGCGCGATCGGTCCGATGATCGAACCGATCCTGCCCGCGGCGATAGCAGCGCGGAGCGAAGCGGGTGATTTCGTCGACAACACCGCCAAGGAAAGCGCACGGAGGACCGCGAGGCGACTGGCCGCCTCGAGCAAGGTGCTGGCCGGCCTCATCAAGGCGGGGAAGCTGAAGATAGTCGCGGCAATCTATGACTTGCAAACGGGTGCGGTGACTTACATCGAATGACACACCCGTCATCGAGATCGAAGGCTCTGGGGGCCTCGATGCGTCGGGGTCTGGCTTCGCTTGCCTTCCGGGGCGGTGACGGCCGCAATATCGGCCACAAGGGCCGCAGCAGGCGTTCGGCAGGGCGCAAGGACGCGCCGGAGTAGTGATGGCGGTCATCAACTGACGCCTTGCCATTGCCAATCGGAATGAGCGGCATGCGCGAAGCTTTCATCGCAATGGTAATCTTCCTATGCCTGACGGTGGCCGCGCTCGCCAGCACGGCGATATGGCCAAAATTGCCGGCCAAACATCGTGACGACGACACGAACACCGTGGTTCGGCACGCCGCGAACCTGTTCGGGGTCATGACCTCGCTGATGCTCGGCCTGATGATCAACTCGGCCAGGAACACCTTCGAATCGATCGACCGCAACGTGCACGCCTATGCGACCGAATTGATCCTTCTCGACAGGACCTTGCGCCAATATGGCCCGCAAACCGACACGGTACGCCAGCCGCTGGTCGTCTATGTGCAGCGTGTGGCGGGTGATTCTTCGCCCACCAGCGAGACGCTGGTCGCCGCCAACCGGCTCTCTGAGCAGTTGCTGGCGGAAATCGGCACCCGGCTGAGTGCGCTGGCGCCGACCGACGATGCGCATGGCTTCATTGTGCAGGACGCCCGCCAGCATTTGCAGAAAGTGCTGGAGTTGCGCTGGGTGCTGATCGAGCAGTCGGAGGGCACGATTCCGGTGCCTCTGATCACGCTCCTGGTCACCTGGCTGGTGCTGATTTTCGCCAGCTTCGGCTTCAGGGCGCCACGCAATACGATCACCGTTTCGACCTACGCGGCATCGGCGGCTTTGGTTGCCGGGGCGATCTACCTGATCTTCGACATGGACGTGGCTTTTTCCGGCCCGATCCAGATTTCAATGGCCCCGATGGAGAGGGCGCTGTCCGAGTTACAGCAGTGATCCGCAGCAGTGGCACGCGGCTAAATGATGCTGCGGCGGTTCAACAGAGAAAATCAAAACAAATCTGAAGACTTTTTCTGGTGCGGACGACGGGAATCGAACCCGTACGATCAGAGATCGAGGGATTTTAAGTCCCTTGCGTCTACCAATTCCGCCACGTCCGCAGGCACGTCCTTTTCAGATGCCAGACACAGCCCGTCAAGTCGTGTTCTGCGGTGGCCGAACGCGCACCCAGAGGAGGTGGCATAACGATACTGGCGCGATCGCGGAATTATCCGCGCCGCGGGCATCGGTAAATATCTGCGTGGCGGATCTGATCCGCCTAGGCCGGCGCCTCTCAGGCCAACCCATCCCCCCGCCCACTTGGGGGCGCCGGCCGCCTCCTTTCCAGCAAGTAGCCGCCGCCGTTGTAAACCTAGGCCGTAAACGGCACCCGTGGAACTGCGTTCAGAATTTGTAGCTGAGATTGATGCCGACCGTGTTCAGTTTCACGCTCTGATCGCGGTCGTTGAAGGGGGCTGGTGCCTCGTGGTTCTCTGAGCCGAAGTCGTAGTAGCGATATTGCGCGCCGACGACGAACTTGTCTGTCAGCGCGTAGTCGACGCCTGCGCCCACGGTCCAGCCGACATTTGTGCCCGTGTTGTCGAACCCTGGCCCCAAGGTCTGCGACGTCTCGATGCCGGCAAAGGCAATGCCGCCGATGCCATAGACCAGCAGGCGGTCCATGGCGAAGCCGGCCTTGGCGTTGACCGACCCGAACCATTTGATGTCGGCGCCAAATGTATCTCCCAGGCCCGATTGCGCCGTGCCGTCGACCGAGGAATAGTTGAGGTCCGCCTCGGCGCCCAGCACTGCCTGATCAAACTGCCAGAGGCCGGCGACATGGCCGCCGACGAACCCGCCACCGACGTCCGGCGTGATGGAAAACGGCGCGCCTTCCGTCGTGGTGATCTCGGAGCGGCCCCAGCCATATCCTGCCTGCAGGCCCGCATAGTAGCCGGTCCAGTCGAAGCCAGGCGCGGTCATCGGCACATCGACTGTCGCGTCGGCAGCAAATGCCGGCAAGGACAGGGCAAGAAGACCGGCACTTGCGACCATCAGGCGATGCATCGAACTCCCCGAGAAGAGTCATAGATCCCAGGTCGGAGCCTAACCTGATTTGCGGCAGAACGGAATCGGATTTCTGCAAACGCGGTTAGCGTCCTCGCGGGTCTCAAGGAGTTGGCGGGTAGCGTCCTGCCGCGATTGCGGTGGCGCGCGCCTCGTGCGAAACACCGCCATCGTGAGAGGATCCTTCATGCGCATCTTGTTCCGCTTGGTCGCGGCCGTCGCGGCGGTGGTGCTGGTCGGTCAGGCCGCCGTGGCCGAACCGCTGACGCTTATCACTGCCAAGGCCGTGGCCGTTCCCGATTCTGTTTCGGGGCAGGCCATGCTCAGCCTGAAGCTCACTCCCGACAGCGGCAAAGCCTTTGCCAGGTTTACGGGGGCAAATGTCGGCAAGATTGTCGATCTCAGCATCGACGGCGCCGTGGTGATGTCGCCGCGCATCGTGGAGCCGATACGCGGCGGCGAAATCATGGTCAGCGGCACGTTCAAGGGCGGCGAGGTCGAGCGTATCGCCGAGCGGATTTCAGCCGGCGACGCCAAGGTCGAAGTCGACGTGAAACCCGGGTAATCCGGCAATCTCCAGGCAAATCCATTCTTCCTCGCTGGCCAAAACGCCGTCGGCTTGGCACAGTCGGACAAACAGGAGTCTTTGATGATCAGGAAGCCGCCCGTCCGCGCGACAAAACCCAAACCGTGGACCGAAATGGCGACCGATCTGGTCGATGTCGCGATGGGCCGCAAACCCGCCGATCTGGTCATCCGCAACGGGCGCTGGGTGAACGTCCATTCGGGCGAGATCATCGCCGGCACCGACATCGCCATATCAGGCGGCCGCTTCGCCTATTGCGGGCCGAATGCCAGCCACACGATCGGGCAGGGCACCAAGGTGGCCGACGCCGGCGGCCGCTACCTCGTGCCCGGCCTTTGTGATGCCCACATGCATGTCGAGAGCGGCATGGTGACGGTCACCGAATTCTGCCGCGCCGTCATCCCGCACGGCACCACCTCGATGTTCATCGATCCGCATGAGATCGCCAATGTGCTGGGCCTGCCAGGCGTGCGGCTGATGCATGACGAGGCGGTGGCGATGCCCATCAACGTGCATGTGCAGATGCCGTCCTGCGTGCCGTCGGCACCGGGGCTGGAGCATGCCGGCGCCGAGCTGACGGTCGCCGATGTCGCGGAAGCAATGACCTGGGAAAACATCATCGGGCTCGGCGAAGTGATGAATTTCCCCGGCGTCGCCGCCAACGATCCCGTCATGTCGGGCGAGATCGCCGCCACGGTTCAGGCTGGCAAGACGGTTGGCGGCCACTATGCCTCGCGTGACCTTGGCTTGCCGTTCCATGGCTACGTCGCCGGCGGCCCAGAGGACGACCACGAAGGCACGCGGGCCGAGGATGCCATCGCGCGCGTGCGCCAGGGCATGAAGGCGATGCTGCGGCTGGGCTCGGCATGGTACGACGTTGCCTCTCAGATCAAGGCGGTGACGGAGAGCGGCATTGATCCGCGCAATTTCATCCTCTGCACCGACGACAGCCACTCCGGCACTCTTGTCCAGGACGGCCACATGGACCGGGTGGTGCGCCACGCCATCCAGCAGGGGCTGAAGCCGGTGACCGCGATCCAGATGGCAACGCTCAACACCGCTCAGCATTTCAAACTGGAACGCGAGATCGGTTCGATCGCGCCGGGGCGGTTGGCCGACCTGCTGGTCGTCTCCGATCTCGCCGCAATGAGCATCGACGAGGTCTATGCGCGCGGCGTCAGGCTGGCCAAGGGCGGCAAGCTGGACATCGATATCCCGGCCTATGATTATCCGAAGACGGCGAAGAACACCGTCAAGTTGGGCAAGAAACTGAAGGCCGGCGATTTCGATATCGCGGCACCCAAGGGCGCCAACGAGGTGCGGGTGCGGGTGATCGGCGTCATCGAGAACCAGGCACCGACGCGGGCCCTGGAGGCCGATCTGCCGGTCGAGGACGGGCTGGTCGCGATGGACCGCCGCAACGACGTCTGTCAGATCGCGTTGGTCGAACGGCACAGGGCCACGGGTGGCGTCACCAATGCCTTCGTCTCCGGTTTCGGTTACATGGCCGACTGCGCCATGGCCTCCAGCGTCGCCCATGACGCCCATCACATCATCTGCGTTGGCACCAACAAGCAGGACATGGCGCTGGCCGTGAACCGACTGGGCGAAGTCGGCGGCGGGGTCGTGCTGTTCTCCAGGGGCAAGGAACTGGCGCTGGTCGAAATGCCGATCGCCGGACTGATGTCGGACGAGCGGGCCGAGATCGTCGCCGCCAAGGCCGAGAAACTGACCGAGGCGATGCGCAAGATGGGTTGTTCCCTGAACAATGCCTACATGCAGCACTCGCTGCTGGCGCTGGTGGTCATTCCCGAGCTCAGGATTTCCGACGTCGGCCTGATCGACGTGACGACGTTCCAGAAGGTCGATCTGTTCGTCTGAGACCAGCCGTCCGCTCGTGGCTGCTCACCCGCCGGTGGCGATGGTCAGCACCTTGAACGGCGTCGTGATGATGACTTCTGCGGCGGAGCCGACGACCTTTCCCAGGCCCTGACCGATATTGGCGAGCTGTGCCGGGTTCTCGTCCGCGGCGAGCCCGGCCGGCGTGCGCAGCCGGTCGCCCAGCAATTGCAGCAGGAACGGGTTGTCGGCGAATTTCGCGTGGTTGAGGCCGCCGTCACCGCCTTTCGTTTTGGTCAGATCGACCACCGACACGCCATAGGAGGCGAGATCGGCGGCATCGCCATAGTCGCCGACGCGCGGTTTGTCGCCGGAGATGAACGAGGACAATTTGAGCGCCCGGTCGTCGCCCGAAAGCAGCACGGCGAACGGCTTGTTGGGTTTGCCATAACGGATCATCTGCTTCTTGAACACGTCGACATCGATGTCCGGTGAGGCAAGGATGACATAACCCAGTTTGCCGCCGAGATCGCGGTCGCCGGTGATGGCAAGTTGGCGCAGCGCCTCCATCGTCAGCCAGGTTCCCATCGAATGGGCGATGATGTCGATGCTCTTGACGCGCGTCTTGCCGAGCATCCTGAGCGTTGCCTCGAGATCGTCCCGGGCGGCGGTGGAACTGTCCTTGTCGTAGATGTATCCCGTCGTCTTGGCGCTCGACGCCCATGAGAACAGCACCGGAGTGCCCGGATATTTGGTGTCGTGGGCGATCTGCGTCAGCCGGTAGATGCCGTCGTCGAAACCATTGTTGAAGCCATGCACGAAAACCAGCGCCCGGTCGCCGCGCATGGCGATGTCGGCGCCGACCGCCTTGGCGAATTGCGGCGCGCCTTCGTAGAAGGTGACGTCCGTGGCCGCAAAATCCTTGGCCGGATTGCTGTTGGCGGAACCCTTGGCGCGCTCGATGTTGCCGACCTGATGGCTCTTCGGAACCGTGACATCGACCCGCGCGAAACTGGTGGTCAGGGAACGGTCGCCGTCGAAGACCTGTCGCGGGTCCTTCACCGCTTTCTGGCGGGTGGTGGCGACAAATATCTCATGGGTGGCCGCAATATCGGATGCCGGTACGGTGACCGTCGTCTTGTTGAGCAGATCATGCGTATTTCCGGCGCAGCCAGCGACCAGCAGCGCGAACGCGACGACACCGAAACTCTTCAAGCCCAAGGCCACGCGTCGGCTCCCGCATAGGGGGACGTCAAACGCATGACGTCGCTCGATACTCGATAAGGCCAGAGGCGGGCGCGGTCCAGTTCAAAGTGAGCCGATCGTTCGGCGATGCTGAACAGGCACGGCGAAATCCGCTGCGCCGCATCTACTGCCCAAGCAGGCTGATGCGGTCGGTCACGTCCCGGTCGCTGGCGAAACCATCGTCCTCGCGCAGCCGCTGGCCGATCATCTTCACCAGTGCCGGATTGTCGGCGAATTTCGTGTGGTTGAAGCTGTCGCTGCCCTTGACCTTGGAGAGATCGACGACCGTCACGCCATAGGAGGCAAGGTCCGCGGCATCCTTGTAGTCGCCGACGCGTGGGCGCGAGCCGGCGATCAGGCCGGACAATCTCAGCGCGCGATCGTCATCAGACAACAGCAGGATGAACGGCTTGTCGGGCTTGCCATAGCGGCGCATCTGGCTCTTGAACACATCGACGTCGATGTCGGGAGAGGCGAGCACCACGTCGCCGAGCTTGCCGCCGAGGTCGCGGTCACCGGTGATGGCGAGCTGGCGCAGTGTCTCCATCGTCACCCAGGTTCCCATCGAATGGGCGACGATGTCGATGCGCCGCGCGCCGCTCTGCGCCAGCATGCGCAACGTCACTTCGAGCTGGTCGCGGGCGGCACTGGCACTTTCCTTGTCATAGACATAGTCGGTGGTCTTGGCTCCCGAGGCCCACGAGAACAGCACCGGCGTTCCCGGATAACCGGAATCGTGGACGATCTGGGTCAAGCGGTAGACGGCGTCGTCGAAGCCGGTGTTGTAGCCGTGGACGAAGACCATGACGCGGCCGCCGCGTGCCGCTATGTCGGCGCTGAGCGCGCTGGCGAATTTCGGCTGCGTGTCGTAGCCGACGACTTCGGAAGCCATGAAATACTTGGCCGGATCGTTCGATTTGCCGCGTGAGCGCCGCTCGATCTGCCCGGTCTGGTGGAGACCGGGAACGGTGACGTTGACGCGGGCGTAGTTCAGCGTCGCCGAGCGTTCGCCGTCGAAAACCTTGTTTGGATCGTCGGAGGCCTTACGGGTCGTGGCAATGAAGATCGAGTGGTTGCCCGCGATTTCCGTTACCGGCGCGGACATGACCGCGCTGCCGAGCAGTTCCTCGGTTTTGCGGCCGCCGCAGCCCGCCACCAGCAGCGCAAGCGCAAGAATGCAAATCGTCTTCAAATGCACGTCAAAAATCCACTCGAGCCCAAAAAGGGCCAATCCACCCTCCGCGATATCTCCCCAGCAGGCGAAGTGCGGCGGAAGTAAGTCGTGTCCAGCCAAAATGCGGTCGGCGCCTCGCGACCGCGGGCGCAGTGTTGCGCGAAAGCCAAAGCGGGTGGCAAGGCCGCAACGTCGCACAAGTCAGGCACCTGCAACTGGCCGGATGTCGAACTTCCGCGTCCACCAATGCGCGGCTCAGCGCGACGAAGAGGCATGAACAAACGTCCCCAAGTGCTTGCTAGCATTTCGGGAAGGCGCCGTTGCGGGCACGGGCTCGACCGGGCAATGGTCTTGCGGGGCCAGATGTGTAATAGGGTTCTCCTCTAACTCGCCCGCGGGCGATCCCGGGATGATCTTGCCATGACCAGCTTTTCCTCGCGCGTCGCCACCGCCGCCTCCGCGATCCGCCAGATCTTCCCGGAAACGCCGCTGCAGGAAAATGACTATCTGTCGAAGAAGACCGGCGCGCGGGTGCTGCTGAAGCGCGAGGATTTGAGCCCCGTGCGCTCCTACAAGATCCGTGGCGCCTTCAACTTCTTCCGCAAGGCGCTTGGCGAAGGCAACCAGGCCGAGCTGTTTGTCTGTGCGTCCGCCGGCAACCACGCGCAGGGCTTCGCCTTCGTCTGCCGCCATTTCGGCAAGAAGGGCGTGGTGTTCATGCCGGTGACGACGCCGCAGCAAAAGATCGACAAGACCAGGCTGTTTGGCGGCGATTTCGTCGAGATCAGGCTGGTCGGCGATTTCTTCGACGACTGCTACCGCGCCGCCTTCGAATTCACCGAAAGATCCGGTGCCCACATGGTGCCGCCCTTCGATCACAAGGATATCATCGAGGGTCAGGCGACGGTCGCCTACGAGATCGCGGACCAGATGCCGGGCGGGCGCATGCCCGACATCGTCATGCTGCCGGTGGGTGGCGGCGGGCTCGCCGCCGGGGTGACGCACTATTTCGCCGATCAGGGCCGCGAGGCGCGTTTCGTCTTCTGCGAGCCGGCCGGCGCGCCGAGCCTGCGCGAGAGCCTCGCCGCGGGAAAACGGCTGAAGCTCGCCAAGGTCGACAACTTCGTCGACGGCGCGGCGGTCGCCGAGATCGGCCGCGAACCCTTGCGCTATCTCAAGGAGTTTGCCGCCGACAGCGTGCGGCTCATCCCGGAAAACCGGCTCTGCGCGACCATGATCGAGATGCTCAACATCGAAGGCGTGGTCCTGGAGCCCGCCGGCGCGCTGGCGATCGACGCGCTGAAGGATTTTTCCAGGAAGGAGATCAGGGGCAAGACCATCGTCGCCGTGGTGTCTGGGGGCAATTTCGATTTCGAGCGGCTGCCGGACGTCAAGGAAAGGGCGCTGCGCTTCGAGGGCCTGAAGAAATACTTCATCATCCGTTTTCCGCAGCGGCCGGGCGCGCTGCGCGACTTCCTCGACATGCTGGGTCCCGACGACGACATCGCCCGCTTCGAATATCTGAAGAAGTCGGCGCGCAATTTCGGCTCGGTGCTGATCGGCATCGAAACCAAGGATCGGCGCAATTTCGATCTCCTTGAGGCAAATTTCGAGGCCGAGGGCGTCCAGTATCAGGACATCACCGAAAACGAGACATTGGCCGGGTTCATCATATGAGCGGAAAGATCTTCATCGCCCTGTTTTCCGGCATCAATGTCGGCGGCAACCGCATCGTCAAGATGGCGGAGTTGCGGGCCTTCTTCGAGGATCTCGGCTTTTCCGATGTCGCCACCTATGTGCAGAGCGGCAATGTCGTGTTCCGGGCCGACAAGGGTGATGCGGCCGCGCTGACCAAACGGATCGAGGCGGCCTTCGAGACAAAATGGGGTTTCCATTCGCGCATCATGGTGCGCGATTTCAAATGGTTCGAAAGGCTGGTGCGCGAAAATCCATATCCGGAAGCGGCCGCCGACCACACAAAGCTCCACGCCTATGCGCTGGAGCGTGAGCCGACCGCCGACGAGGTGGCGCGGTTGGCGGAAAAGTGCACTGGTCCCGAGCGTTTCGAGGTCAAGGGCGACGTGCTCTACCTCAGCGCGCCGGACGGGCTCGGCAAATCGGTGTTCGCCAACCTCATTCCGCGCACGTTGAAAGTGCCGGGCACGGCACGCAATTGGCGTTCGGTGCTGGCGCTGCTGGAGATGGCGGGCAAGTCCCGCAGCGACTGATCCGTGCGTCTCGCCGGAAATGCGGGGCGGCGACACGCATGAACGAACTACGCCGCCTCGGCGCGTTTCCAGTCGAAGGCCAGTTCTTCGCGGAACGCAAAGCGCTTGATGTGGTCGGCAACGACGCTTTCGAGGCGCTCGATCGAAGCGGGCTCGTCGGTCGATACCGTGATGTGCAGCGCTGCCCCGTCGGCGTCCATGGCCGTACGGCCGAGTGAAAGGTCGATGATGCCGTGGTTGGGGTCGAACTCGACGGGAAACTTGTGCGCCCAATGCTTGCACAGCTGTTGCAGATAGCGGCTTGCATGGGCCGTGGTGACATTGGCATGGCTTGTCGGCATGAAGGTTCTCCGAAGCTCAATCTCATGACGAGGCGCCGCTCTTCCGAGCAGGCGCCATGGCTGCATAGATAGGCACAACCTCGCCAAACACCATCGAGTGGCCGCCGGCCACTCGAAAAGGTGATCGATTACCAGCTTCCGGAATTCGCCATCGATGCCCACGGCTCGGCCTTGGCCTTGGCTGGGCCTTTTTGCAGAAGCTCGATGGAGATGCCGTCAGGCGACTTGATGAAAGCCATGTTGCCGTCGCGCGGCGGCCGGTTGATGGTGACGCCATTGTCCATCAGATGCTGGCAAGTGGCGTAGATATCGTCGACCTCATAGGCGAGGTGACCGAAATTGCGCCCGCCCTTGTAGTCTTCCGGATCCCAATTGTAGGTGAGTTCGACCAGCGGCGCCTTCTCGTTGATGCCGCTCTGCTCGTCTTCCGAAGCGGCCAGGAAGATCAGCGTGAAGCGGCCCTGCTCGTTTTCATAGCGGCGAACTTCCTTCAGGCCGAGCTTGTTGCAGTAGAAATCGAGTGAGGCATCGACATCGGCGACGCGGACCATGGTGTGCAGATAGCGCATGTGTTTTCCTCGATCTGTTGGGTTGCGGCGCAACATAGGGTCGGCCCGGTCAAAGGGCAATCGTGAGGCGGCAAGCGGTGCCGGCAAAGAACAAATCCGGTATTCCCGCAATGAACCGTGAAAAAAGGCACGTCAGGTCTTGCACACACCGGAAGCCGCGGTGTTAATCTGGTATCAAGAATCAGTTGCGGTGTTCTTGAATAAAGGGGGCATTCTTATGGGGGAAAAGGCCTCTTTGACGGGGCGGGCCAATACCCTTGGCGACGCTTTGACGCGCGACGAAGGCGGCGATGCCGACCTGGCCGAGATTGCCGGCGCCATCAAGTGGTTCGATGTGGCCAAGGGCTATGGCTTTATCCTTCCCGATGACGGTGTTTCGGGCGATATCCTCCTCCATGTGACTTGCCTTCGACGGGACGGCTTCCAGACTGCCCTGGAAGGCGCGCGCGTGGTCTGCCTTGTCAAGCAGGGTGAGCGCGGGCTGCAGGCGTTCCGTGTGCTTTCCATGGATGTCACCACCGCCGTCCATCCCGCGGAAATGCAGGAACAGCGCACCCACGTCTCGGTGACTCCGGAGAGCGGGCTCGAACGCGCTTTGGTCAAATGGTTCAACCGCACCAAGGGGTTTGGTTTTCTGACGCGCGGCGAGGACACCGAGGACATTTTCGTCCATATGGAGACCTTGCGGCGCTACGGCATCACCGAGCTTCGGCCAGGGCAGGTCGTGCTTGTCCGTTTCGGCCGCGGTGACAAAGGCCTTATGGCCGCCGAAATTCACCCCGATATGGGCACCTTGCCGGTCTCGCATTAGGGCGATCCGGCCGAGGATTTCATATGACACACAGGAACGGGCTGACGGCGGGCGTGATGTGCGCTGTGGCTGCCGTCATTGTCGCCGCCGCCGCATTCTTCTATTTCCAGGTACCCAGCGCGGCCGATGGCCGGGCCATGGTCCTTCCCGTCGATCCCGCGCCGCTGGTTGTGGCGACGAAAAACGGAGATCGCTCGTTTTCCATTGAAGTCGCTGACACCGACGCGGAGCGGGAGGCCGGGCTGATGTATCGCCAGGAGATGGCGGACGACCATGGCATGCTGTTCGTTTTTCCGATCCAGCAACAGGTCGGCTTCTGGATGAAGAACACGCCGATGCCGCTTGACCTGATCTTTATTGGTCAGGACGGCAAGATCCGGGCTATCAAACAGGGCGCACCGCAGTCCGAGGCCGTCATTTCACCTGGCGTACCCGTGCGTTTCGTACTTGAACTCAAGGCCGGCACGGCCGCCAGGAACGGCATCGAATATGGCAATCTGTTGAGCCACCCGGCCATCGGCACGGTCTCCGGTCCGAGTGCGCCGCCGGCGGACGACGGCGATGCGCCAAGTGGCGGCGGCTGAGTGCCGATGGTGGTGTAGCCGATGCAGTTTTTCTTTCATGACGGGTTCGATCTGGCTTTCCTCGACCGCCAGCCGGCATCGGGCGAGGGCGATCCGGTGCTCATGATCCACGGCTTTGCGTCGAGCCATTATGTCAACTGGGTGTCGCCCGGCTGGTTCAAGACGCTCAACGATGCCGGCTACCGCGCCATCGCCTTCGACAATCGCGGCCACGGCTCGTCATCCAAGAGCTATGAGGAGGTCGATTATACACCGGCGAAAATGGCTTCGGACGCGGCAGCCCTGCTCGGTCATCTCGGCATCGAGCGCGCCCATGTCATGGGTTATTCGATGGGCGCGCGCACCGCGGCCTTCCTGGCACTGTCCGACCCGGACAAGGTGGCGACGCTGGTCTTTGGTGGCCTCGGCATCGGCATGATCGATGGGGTAGGCGATTGGGATCCGATCGCCGCCGCCCTTCTGGCCGAGGATCCGGCCGCGACCACCCATCCGCGCGGTCGCTCTTTTCGCGCCTTCGCCGACCAGACCCGCAGCGACCGCCGGGCGCTTGCCGCCTGCATCGTCACCTCACGGGAACTGCTTGATGAGCAGGATATTGCCCGCATCGCCCAGCCGACGCTGATCGCGGTCGGTACCACCGACGACATTGGCGGATCGCCGGACGAGCTTGCGGCGCTGATGCCGAACGCCAGGGCCTTCCACATCGAGGGCAGGGACCATATGCTGGCCGTCGGGGACAAGACCTTCAAGCAGCGCGTGCTGGAGTTTTACGCCGAAAATCCGCTCTGAGGCTCCGGCGTTTGGGGACGAGCGTCTCGGGTCGCGAAAATGATCTAAATCAGGTCAAGGCCTGCAGCGACCGCGCCATGTTCCGCCTTGCCTGCGGCTCGAAGCGCTGCCGGAACTCCTGCGTGTGAAAAATATGCGGGCGGGCAAGGAAGCTTTTCAGCACCGCGCCGCGGCCGGCACGCCACATCGGCTCTTCCACCCAGCCATATTCGTGGCGAACCGCGCGTTCATAGGCGTCGAATGCATCCGGCGCGGCACCCAGGATCGAAAGATCCATGTCGAGGAACAAGCTGGCGTCGCGCGTCGCCGCAACGTCGTCGAACAGCGGCACCTGGTGCGTGGCGGTGGCGAGGATCATTGCGCTGACGCGGCTCAGCCGCCCGGCATCGATGCGGCCGGCGAGCTTTTGCTCGGCAAGGGCGGCACTTTGCGCCTCATTGTCCTTGGCCCTGCTGTCATACACGGCGTCGTGGAACCAGATCGCCGCTTCGACGGCCTCGGGGTCGTCCAGAAGCGTTCGATAGTCGCCGGCCAGACCCAGCATCGCTTCGATATGGGCGAGGTTGTGATAGTGGCGATCGCCGGCCTTGTAGAGGACCGAAAGCTCGGTTTTAAGGGCATCGTCGATCAAGGGTTCGTTTTCCATGGCTGCTTGAATTCCCGCGAACCAAATCCATTTGACACAGCACTAAGGAAAATTGAGTTCAATCATGCTATGAACTGGCTTATATGTGCGGCCAGATGGCAGGCAGACTAGCAGGACGCAGGACGAGACGTCGATGAACAGCATCAGCATTTCCCGCCAAAGCGCGTTACAGCCGGTCGATCCGATCTGGCGTTCGATCCGCGACGAAGCGATGGAAGCGGTCAACCGCGACCCCTTGCTGGCCGCGTTCCTCTATTCCACGATCCTCAACCAGGAGAGTCTGGAAGAGGCTGTCATCCATAGGATCGCGGAGCGGCTTGCCCATCAGGATATCGGCTCCGATCTCATCCGCCAGACCTTCAAGTCGATGCTCGCCGACGACAAGGACTGGCCGACCACGGTGCGCGTCGACATACAGGCTTACTATGACCGCGACCCGGCTTGCGACCGGTTCATCATGCCGGTGCTCTATTTCAAGGGCTTTCATGCCATCCAGACCCACCGGCTGGCGCATTGGCTGTGGAACCACGGCCGCAAGGATTTCGCGCTTTACCTGCAGAGCCGTTCGTCCGCGGTCTTCCAGACCGACATCAATCCGGCCGCGCGCATCGGCAAGGGCATCTTCATCGATCACGCCACCGGCCTCGTCGTCGGCGAGACGGCGGTTATCGAGGACGACGTTTCGATCCTGCATGGCGTGACGCTGGGCGGCACCGGCAAGGCCGGCGGCGACCGCCATCCCAAGATCCGCCACGGCGTGCTGATTGGCGCCGGCGCCAAGATTCTCGGCAACATCGAGATCGGCCATTGCTCAAAGATTGCCGCCGGATCGGTGGTGCTGTCGCCTGTGCCGCACAACAAGACGGTAGCCGGCGTGCCGGCCCGCGTGGTTGGCGAGACCGGCTGCGACCAGCCTTCGCGCCAGATGGACCAGCTTCTGCCGTCGCAGAAGATGGACCATGTCATCAGTTTCGATATCTGATTTGCCGGCAGTTGCCCCGGATGATTGCCCGGCAGCGCTGCCGCTTCCGGTGCAATAAGGCCGGCTTGCCTTTACATCGCCATTGTCGACGTGCCAGAAGCGCCGTTCAAACGAGCAAGCCGATGATCGGAGAAGACTGTTGAAGCCGGACGAAATCAGAAAGCTGGACGCCTATTTCAAGCGCGTCTTCCAGAACCCCAAGCTTGAGGTCAAGGCACGGCCGCGCAAGGAAGATTCGGCCGAGGTCTATGTCGGCGACGAATTCCTCGGCATCGTCTTCAAGGACGAGGACGACGGCGACTACAATTTCTCGATGGCGATCCTGGACATCGACCTGGCCTGAGCCCGCAATGCCACGGCAGGCCGCATCGAGCGCGGCCGGCCTCTTCTGCCTGTCAATGTCCGGTCTTTAGGATTCGCCCCGCCTTGGCCGTGATTGCCGCGTCTAGCGTCTGCCAGTCGTCAAGGAATTCCCTTGGGAAGCGATAGGTAAGGCTGAGATCGTCCCCGACATGGATATCCCGCTCGCAGGGCGCCAGCGATTCGCCGGCGCTCGGCCCGCTGAGGCAGCGGGCCACGAAAGGGTCGGTGCCCGCGCGCTTGCCGACGACCAGCACCTCGTTCAGGTAGCCTGATTTCTCATTGAACCCGTAGACCGTCGTGCCGCCGGGGCCTGGTATGCCGGGCTGGATGATGAGCGCGCTGTAGATCGGCCCGAACCGGCCGCTCATGTCGCGCGACATCATCTGCTGCTCGAAGGACAGGAAAATGATGTTCCTGTTGGCTCCGGCGTGATTGAAATCATCGCGCGACGCCTCGCTGTAGCCGTCCATCTGGGGATAGCGCATATAAAGGTCGAGGCGCGTGGCGACGCCGTCGCGCCGGGCCTGCTCGAACCGGATGAAATTGGCCGGCACGGTGATGACGTTCTTGCCGATCACCACTTCGCGCACGGTCGCGTCGTCGGTGTAGCCGGCCATGGCAATGGAACGGCCGAACCATTTGCCGCCAAGGCTGATGGCTATCGACAGCAAGGCCAGAGCCGCGAACGCGTAGAACACCCGCTTCATCAGCATGGAATCGACCACGGTCAGTTTCGGGCCGTCGGCGATCGCTGCCTGCTTCATCTCGGTCCTCGTTCCACCGCCAAACGGCCATCCGTGTGTCCGCGGTCCAAGTGTCCCTTGACGGCACACTTCGCACGGCACGGCCCTTGCAGACTTCCTGAAACGACTGTGCGATTGCATGGTAAATGGAGGGTTAATGTGGCCCAGATGGAACTCTTGCTGTTCGCTTTTGTCGTCGGCTTGACGGTTTGCGGTCTGGCGGGCTCGACAATGGAGCTGGTATCGGGTCGCAAGGTCGCCTTCACCGAACCCTATGTGTCGCCCGCCCATGTGCTGCGCTCGCTGGCTGTGACCGCGGGCGCCGGGCCGTTCATGCTGGTCAACGATGCGCTTGACGCCAGGCGCGCGAACCGCATCTCGACAGTGGCGCTCCTGTCATGCGGCTGCACCGCTATTGCCTGGTCGTTGGCGCTGGGCATCGTCGTACTGGCCATTGCTTCCTGGGCCGTCGGTCTCCTAGGGTTTCCAGCCTGAGGCGATTCGGAGACCGACAATGCCGCTTTATGCGATCGATGGAACGGAGCCGAGCTTCGCCGACGCGGACTCGAACTGGATCGCGCCCGATGCGACGCTGATCGGCGACATCAGGATCGGCCGCAATGCCGGCTTCTGGTTCGGCGCCGTCATCAGGGGTGACAACGAGCCCATCGTCATCGGCGCCGACACCAATGTGCAGGAACATACCGTCATGCACACCGATCCCGGCTTTCCGCTGACCGTCGGCGAGGGCTGTACGATCGGCCATCGCGCCATGCTGCATGGCTGCACGATTGGTGACAACAGCCTGATCGGCATGGGCGCCATCGTGCTCAACGGCGCCAGGATCGGCAAGAATTCACTCGTCGGCGCCGGCGCGCTGGTCACCGAAGGCAAGGAATTTCCGGACAATTCGCTGATCGTCGGCTCGCCCGCCAAGGCGATCCGGGTGCTGGACGACGCGGCGGTCGAGCGGCTGCGGGCCTCGGCCGCGCACTACGTCGCCAACGCCAGGCGCTTCAAGCTCGGGTTGAAGAAGGTCTGAGGTCTCGGCCGGCATGCCGTCGGCCACCGGCGCCTATTAATCCCGGCTGCCGGTTGCGCGCTCCGCAAGGGCTGCCCGCAGCAGCGATGCGCCCACCTCGAACCCTGCAATCTCTGCTTCTTCCAGCGCTGTCGTGCAGTGGTCGATGCGAGTCCTCAAAGAGGGATCCGCGCCGGCGGCAAGAAGCAGGCGGATCGCCTCGGCGTCTCGCATGGCCACGGCGTGATGGAGCGGCGTCCAGTCGTTGACACCTCGCATGTCTGCACTGGCGCCGTGATCGATGAGGATGCGGATGATGTCGAGCTTGTCGGCGCGCTCGGTGGACAGCGCCGCGATGATCGATGGAAATCCGGCATGATCGTCGTAGTTCGGGCTCGATCCGGCGTCGAGCAGCGCCGCGACGAAGGCAAGAGGGCTCCAGTAGATCGCGTATTCGAGCGGATGGCCAAGGCCGAGCTCAAACGGCATGCGCTCGTCAAACCAGCGGGGCGAACAGCCCAGGACGGTGCCGAGGCCCTCGAAGTCACCAGCCTTGAAGGCATCGTCGATCGCCTTGAACAGACGATGGCGTTCGCATCGATCTTCCGGAGTTTCCTGCATGGCTGCGGTCCAGAAGGCGGAGTTGCCGACTGATAATATCTCGATCTTCCGCCTGTGGAGATTAATATCACAATGTACTGATGTCTTCCCAGAAATGGCGGAGCCGGCCCGGGGACGGGGCCGGCTCCTTTGACCCGGTCGTTGGGGACGGGGAGGGTGGGGACTCGACCGGGCTTCTCGTTAGGCGCGTCGTGCAACGCGCCTGATCTCATTGGCGTCCTCAGCGGACGCTGGCGACCGCATCGGAACGGCCGTCGTTGATCGTCACCCAAACGCCGGAATTCTCCGTCGATTGACGCTTGAGATAGGTGTAGTCGGTATCCGTCCAGGACAGCACCTTGGTCTCAAGATTGTCGAGGATGAACTCGCCGAGGCTGGTGCGCACGGTCAGCACCGCGTGGCCGTCGCCATTCGGCTGGCGCGCAACCGTCATCAAGAGGTCACCGGCCGGCACGCCCGCATCCATCAACTCGCGGCGCTTTTCCAGCGCGTAGTCCTCGCAATCGCCATAGCCATTGTCCGGGTAGGCCCAGTATTCCTCGGCACCGTAGTTTTCCATGTCGGTGCGCGGCTTGATGCGGGTGTTGACCGAATTGTTGACGCTGACGATCGTCGCCCAGAGCTTGCGGCTCAGGTCGACAGGCGCCCCCTTGGCGGTCTTCTCGTTGCATTCGCCGGGGATGCGTTGGCAGAATTCATAGTGGCCAACAGGCTGCGTCGTGCGTCCGCCGGTATGCATATAGGCCGGTCCCGCGGCATATGCTGATCCCCAGGCGAAAAGCTGCATCGCCATTGCCATCAGCAACAGCTTGCCCCTCGTTTTTTTCATTGTTCAGTCTCCCCGTTCGAAGGAGACAGTGCCACATCTGGATTTATTCGACGCAAAGGCCCGAAGTAGATTTTAAGTAAAACGCCTATAGAATAAACATAAAATTTGAGTCATTTTAGTATTGAATTGGTTGGATTGTTGCACTGGGGTTTCGGCAAATTCGGCCTCGCCCGGACCATTTCCGACTATGTCGACCTGCCGTCCAAGATCTATCGATCGCCGTACCCCGAAATCGAAAAAGCCGGCCGCGAGGGCCGGCTTGACGGGCATGCTTTGCGGCCGATCAGGCGCGCGGCGTGTTGAATTCGGAATCGAGCGTCTCGGGGCGCTGGATGACGGCGAATTCGATGGCGACGCCATCTTCGAAATGCCGGACGATCTGACCCCGCATCGTGCCGAGCATGACCTGGACGCCGATCGCCGGTTTCACGTCGATCTCGATCGCGGCGCCCGACAGCGACAGATCGATGATCCGGCACTGATACTGGCGGCCGTCGGTGAGCTGCAGCACGCTGGTCGGGTTGCGGGGCGAGACGCGCTCGTGGCGGCGGTCTTCCGGCAGGTCGAGTTCGTGCTTGTTGGCAAGCCATGTCAACTGCGCGGCGAGTTTGTCCTTCTTGCGGTCGGACGCGATCACCGTCATTGCGAAGCCATCCGGCAGCGTGCGTGTCAGCACACCCTCGATGCGGCCGATATGGTCGATATAGGCGATGACTTTCTCGCCGGGCATGCCGATGCGGTCGGTGCGAAGCGCCACGTTGCCGGGCGACATGTCCACGACCTGGCATGGGTGCTCAGTGCGGTCCTCCAGCATGAAACGTCCGTAGATCTTGACCCGGACGCGCTGAAAGTTACGCCTTTCAGCTTGGGACGGCGCGTAGTCGACCGCCGCTGACCTCATGACTGCCTACACCCCGTTTGGCATTCCCGCGCGTGGATGCGAGGAACTTCAGCAGAGAACTACAACAAATCGGGTTAACAAAGGGGAAAAACGAGCCTGCAAGACCATGCGATCGTCAACTATTCGTCCCGCCCGCCGTCGAAAACGACGAGATGGCGGATGCGGCGGGCACGGCCGAGCGCGGAGATCGTTTCAGGCGCCTCGATCTCGTCGGGAACGAGCGAGGGAACGTTGATCGCCGGACGGCTGTTCAGCAGTTCCTTCTCCGGGTCGATGACGCGGATGGAATCGATCAAGGCGTCGGTGATCGGATCCGCGCCCAGCCAGAACGGCTTCTCCACGGCGCTGATCACGCCGAGGCAGCGTGGATTTTCGATGCCGCCGTCGAGCGGCAAGGCGAGCAATTCGAACTTGTTGGAGCGGCCGTTGCGGCTGAAGCCCTCGAAAATGATCAGCACGACCGATTTCTGTTCGAAAACCCCGTGAATGAGCCGCGAAACCAGCCTCTGGTCCTTCTCCCGCCACAGCGACGGGAAGGAGAATCCCTTGAGTTCGCGGCCGTAGGAGGCGCAGAGCCTGGTGCCGGCCAGGCGAAATACAGGCTGCCCACGCGTGTCCTTTTCGAGGATGAACGTATCGGCCAGCAGCGACTTGATATCGGCCGGCTCGACTTCCGATCGCTTCGGAGCGGGGCGTCCGTCACGCAGGCGGTTCCAATAGTGGAACAGCGTGATCGATCCGTTTTGGTTCATACTACAAAGCTCCGCGCATTCTGTCGTCTGATGTCCCATCGGTGAACAGAAGGGCGCCCTCCGATGACCTACATGCGTTGGGGAGCAGGAAGCGTGCCAGCGTCGTTAACACTTGTTCACGGGTCGGGGCTGTTAAGGTTAACAACTGGTTTACGTTGCGCCCTGGGTCGCCGCGTGGCACACCAAAACCACTCCAGAAGCGATCGTTTCGCGACGATCGGCAGCACTTCAGTCAAGAGTTTTAGGGGAGCAGGGGCTCGACCGGCCGTTCAGGGGAAACCTTGGACGGCTTCTTTTTTGATTCGCCCCTTTGATTCGGAGCGGGACGATTCGCCGTTTGCGGTTCCATCGGCGGTGATCTAGATGCTCGCCAGACCGGACCAGCCCAGTCGAACCAGCCCCGTCGAACCAGCATCGAGTGCGATTGCAGATGAGCGAACAGCAAAATCCGTCCGAGCCCGAACCGGCCGAGACCATGCCGCCACCGGTGCGTGAGCCGGTGTTCAATCTGCCGCCGATCGTGCTGGCGGTGATCGGCATCTGCGCGGTCGTCTACCTGCTGCAGCAATATGCGCTGAACGACGCCCAGCAGATGACGCTGCTCTATGACGGAGCTTTCATTCCGGTCCTCTATACCGGCCGGTACGGGTTCGACTGGTTTCTCTTCACGCGGCCTTTCACCTATGCCTTCATGCATGGCGGCTTTGCCCATATCGCCATCAACATGGTCTGGCTTGCCGCCTTCGGTTCGCCGCTGGCCAATCGGCTCGGCGCGCTTCGGTTCGCGTTGTTCTTTGCCGCCACCGGGTTGGCTTCGGTGGCGCTCTTCTGGGCGATGCATCCGTACGGAGAAGCGCCGCTGGTCGGCGCATCGGGCGCCATATCGGGCATGATGGGGGCTGCGGCGCGCTTTGGCTTCCGCACCGACCGCTCGGCCGGCAAGGCTGCTTTCGCCGGCCCGGTGCTGCCGGTCGGGGTCGTGCTGCGCTCGCGCGGCGTCGTCATCTTCCTGGCCATGTGGATGATCATCAATCTGGCCACCGGCCTTCTCGGCTTCGCGCCCGGCGTGGATGGCCAGGTCGCCTGGGAGGCCCATATCGGCGGCTTTGTCGCGGGCTTCTTCGGCCTGCGCTGGTTCGACGGGATATGGCAAGCGCCCGAATGGGAGACCTCCGACCGGGCTTGAAATGCAACCGATCACGGCGCACGATGTTCACTCTTATGTGAAAGCCGGTCAGGCAGGAACCGGTTGGCAAAGTAGAGGAGGACGCCATGACGGTTAAGGCCATTCTCGAGCAAAAAGGCCATGACGTGTTGACGCTCGGGCCGAACGAAAAACTGAGCGAAGCCATCCGCATCCTTGCCGAGCACAGGATCGGGGCGCTGGTCATCACCAATGGCGATCGCAAGATCGTCGGCATCCTTTCGGAGCGCGACATCGTGCGCGTGGTAGCCAGGGAAGGCGGTGCCGCCCTCGATATAGCAGTGCGCTCGGCGATGACGCCGAAGGTGAAGATCTGCAACGAAAACCACACCGTCAACGAGGTGATGGAGATCATGACCAGGGGCCGCTTCCGCCATCTCCCGGTGGAAAAGGACGGCCTGCTCGATGGCATCGTATCCATCGGCGACGTGGTCAAGCGCCGCATCGAGGACGTCGAGCGCGAGGCCGAGGAAATCCGGGCCTACATCGCTACCGCCTGAGCGGCCGGCAACTACCGGCCGGGTGCCGGCCGGCGGCACCAAGGCTACCTGTTGTCGAGTTCGGAGCGAACGAGTTCGAGCCCGCGCTTCGTGATGCGGTAGGGCCCGCCGCCGGACGACGAAACCGCCTTCTTGCGTTTCAATTTTCGAAACAGGTCGGGATCGACGCCGGGGTAATGCCAGCCGTCGCGGGTCAGGCATTTGACCGAGGCGATCCGTTTCTTGTCGTTCTTTTCGATTTCAATGCGTCCACCCTGCGCGAGCAGGTGCAGGATGCGCTGTTCAATGCGCGAAATATCCATGTGAAGAGTTCCCGGAAAACGAGAAATACCGCCGCCGCGAAGCTTCGCGGCACGGGGTTTCAGGTTTTCTGCCCTGCCTCGCTACGAGGTCAGGGCCTCACCGGGACTGAGCGTAAGTGGACATCCACTCTCCTAAGTGGACATCCACTCTCCATTGAGACGAACGGATACAGGCGAAAGCGGTCGAAGAGGCCAGCCCACGGCTTTGCGCCCACGGCTTTGCGCTTGTCTCTTTTGGCGGTTTGCACTAGCGAAGTTGCATTAATGCACTTCAGTCCGTAGGCCACAATGAGCATCATCGACACTCGCACCCCTGACGCAAAACGCCTGATATCCGGCGCCACCGGCGACTGGGAGATCATCATCGGTCTCGAGGTGCACGCACAGGTCATCTCGGAAGCAAAGCTGTTCTCCGGCGCTTCGACCGCTTTCGGTGCCGCGCCCAATGCCAATGTCAGCCTTGTCGATGCGGCAATGCCAGGCATGCTGCCCGTCATCAACGAGGAATGCGTCAAGCAGGCGATCCGCACCGGCCTGGGGTTGAAGGCGCAGATCAACCACAAGTCGGTCTTCGACCGGAAGAATTATTTCTATCCGGACCTGCCGCAGGGCTACCAGATCTCGCAGTTCAAGCAGCCGATCGTCGGCGAGGGCACGGTCATCGTCTCGGTCGGCCCCGACCGCCAGGGCGAGTTCGAGGACATCGAGGTTGGCATCGAGCGCCTGCACCTGGAGCAGGATGCCGGCAAGTCGATCCACGACCAGCACCCGACCATGTCTTATGTCGACCTCAACCGCTCCGGCGTGGCGCTGATGGAGATCGTGTCGAAACCCGACATGCGCTCCGGCGATGAGGCCAAGGCCTATGTGACCAAGCTGCGGACCATCATGCGCTATCTCGGCACCTGCGACGGCAACATGGACGAAGGCTCGTTGCGCGCCGACGTCAATGTCTCGGTACGCCGGCCAGGTGGCGAATTCGGCACGCGCTGCGAAATCAAGAACATGAACTCGATCCGCTTCATCGGCCAGGCCATCGACTACGAGGCGCGCCGGCAGATCGCCATCATCGAGGACGGCGGCAGGATCGACCAGGAAACGCGGCTGTTCGACGCCGTCAAGGGCGAGACGCGCTCGATGCGCTCCAAGGAAGAGGCGCACGACTATCGCTACTTCCCCGATCCCGACCTTCTGCCGCTGGAATTCGACCAGGCCTATGTCGATAGGCTGGCCAAGGAATTGCCGGAACTGCCCGATGACAAGAAGCTGCGGCTGATCTCCTCGCTCGGCCTCTCGACCTACGACGCCGCGATCCTGGTGTCGGAAAAGCCGATCGCCGATTATTTCGAGAAGGTGGCGGCCGGTCGCGACGGCAAGCTCGCCGCCAACTGGGTCATCAACGACCTGCTGGGTGCTCTCAACAAGGCCGGCAAGGACATTGAATCCGCTCCGGTTTCGCCAGACCAGCTTGGCGCTGTCATCGATCTGATCAAGGAAGGCACCATCTCCGGCAAGATCGCCAAGGACCTGTTCGAGATCGTCTGGAACGAGGGTGGGGATCCGCGCCAGCTGGTCGAAAGCCGTGGCATGAAGCAGGTCACCGATACCGGGGCCATCGAGAAGGCGGTCGACGAGGTGATCGCGGCCAATCCCGACAAGGTCGAGCAGGCTCGCGCCAAGCCCACCATGGCCGGCTGGTTCGTCGGCCAGGTGATGAAGGCGACTGGCGGCAAGGCCAATCCGCAGGCCGTCAACGACCTCGTCAAGGGCAAGCTCGGTATCGAGTAAAAGCATGTTCGTTCGCACCGCCGGGGATCGCGACCTCGCAGCCGTCCGGGCGTTGCTCGTCGAGACCTGGCATGCGACGTATGACGCCATCTATGGCGCTGAGCGGGTCACCGAAATCACCAATGAATGGCACTCCATCGCCTCGTTGAAGGCCAGGCTGGCAAAGCCGAACAGCGAGTTCCTCGTTGCCGATGACGGCAAGCGCATTGGCGGCATGGCGTTTGCCGAAGCCGTCGATGGCGGCGGCGTGGTCATGCTCAGGCAGATCTACGTGCTTCCCTCGCTGCAGGGCCGCGGTATCGGCGGCATGCTCCTCGACGAGATCATCGAGAGTTTTCCGGAAGCTCACCGCATTCGGCTCGAAGTGGAAGAGAAGAACACCCGCGCCGTTGCCTTTTATCAGGCCAACGGCTTCGTCCAGATCGGCCGCACCGAGAATTGCGGCTCCGCCAGCTCTGCCATCCCGGCGCTGATCTATGAACGGGTACTTGCCGCCTGAGCACCGTGGCGGCGTGATCACCTTCGCGCGAGCGCGCGTCGCGGGATCTGTTTTCGTTTGACGGCCCTGGTGTCCGGCACCAAAGCTGCCTAGGCCGACCCGTGTGAAGCCGGAATAAACCGACACAAGGATGGCTTTGGGGGGAACCATGCCAAGTCTGCCGGAACTGATGCCGACCGAGGTGTCGGATGAAACCTTTGGTGGCGTCACCTATCACATAGCGGGCGAACTGGTGCCCGTGCTTTCCGTCGATGTGACGCGGATGCCTGTCTATTTCGAGCACCACATCCTGCTGTGGAAGAATTCCACAATCACCATCGGCCTGAAATCGCTGAAGGGCGCGCTGAAGCGCATGATGGCCGGCATGCAGATCTTCGTCACCGAGGCGTCGGGGGCGGGCATCATCGCCTTCAGCCGTGATGGGCCGGGTCACATCGTGCCGATTCACCTGCGGCGAGGCGAGGAGATCCAGGTCCGCGAGCACCAGTTTCTAGCCGCCACCAGCAATGTCGACTACACGTTCGAGCGTGTACGCGGCCTGGCGACGATGCTGTTCGGCCAGAGCGGCTTCTTCATCGACCGGTTTCGCGGCGATACCGGTGACGGCATCGTCTGGCTGCACGGCTATGGCAACGTTTTTGAAAAGACGCTCGCTCCGGGCGAGATCATAGACATCGAGCCCGGCGGCTGGCTGTTCAAGGATGCCTCGGTCAGGATGGAGACCAAGATCGACCGGCTGTCGAGCGGCTTCTTCGGTGCCAACTTGAATTTCATCGTCAACCGCTTCACCGGGCCGGGCAGGGTCGGCATCCAGTCGATGTACCTGCATATGCCGACCGAGGAATAGGCTGGGAGCCAGAAGCCAGACGGATGAAGCCTGGCCAGAGCGAACGCGGCGGTGACTTGTCAGCGGATCGCCTCCCCGTGCCTTGGCATCGGCAGCGGCGGGCCTTCGACTTGATCGAGAGTACGAACGCCGATCAGGCAGTAGGAACTTCCACATTGTCGATCAGCCTGGTTTTTCCCAGCCAGGCGGCGGCGAGAACGCGGCCCGCGCGGTCGCGCCGCCATGGCGTGAGTGTCAGGCTGTCGCGGGCCTCGACATAATCCACCGCCTGGAAGCCGGTCGCGACCAAGACGCGGCCTGCTTCGGCGATCGTTTCCTCCTGTCCTGCGCCCGCCGCCAGCGCGGCAGCTGCCTTGCGCAGAATGACGTTGAATTGGCGAGCGATCTGGAGTTCGGCTTCATCGAGATAGGCGTTGCGTGACGACATGGCGAGGCCATGCGCGTCGCGTATGGTCGGCGCGCCGATGATCTCGACAGGCAGGTCGAGGTCGCGGCAAAGCTGCCTGACGACGCAAAGCTGCTGGTAATCCTTTTCGCCAAAGATGGCGAAGTCGGGTGCGGCCTGCAGGAGAAGCTTGGCCACCACCGTGGCGACGCCGTCGAAAAAGGTAGGGCGAAAGTCCGTTTCGAGCCCGGCTGACGGGCCGCCTACCGAGATCTTCGTGGCAAAGCCTGCGCGATACATCTCGCTGACACCGGGCGTGAAGGCAAGGTCGGTTTTGACTGCGGCCAGCATGTCGAGGTCGCGGGCCAACTGGCGCGGGTACTTGTCGAGATCCTCGGTCGGTGCGAACTGCGTCGGGTTGACGAAGATCGACACCACGCAACGATCAGCCCTTTCGAGGGCGATCTTGACCAGCGAAAGATGCCCGTCATGCAAGGCGCCCATGGTCGGCACCATGGCGATGCGTTGTCCGTCGCGCCGCCAGTCGCGGATTCGCGCGCGAAGCGCGGCAACGCTGTCGACGACGTGGGGCCGGCTCACGCGTCATCCCCGCCGTTGGTTTTTGAAAAGACGTGGGCGGGCCCGGGGAAAACGCGATCCCGCACCTCCGATGCGTAGCGCTCCGCGGCATGCGTGATCACGCTGCGCAGGTCGGCGTATTGCTTGACGAATTTCGGCACGCGGTCGACGGTCAGCCCGACCATGTCGTCGACGACCAGGATCTGGCCGTCGCAATCGTCGCTGGCGCCGATGCCGATGGTTGGAATGGCTATGCGGCGGGTGATGTCGGCGGCGACCGTCTCGATCGTGCCTTCGATGACCACCGAGAACGCGCCGGCCTTCTCGACCGCCAGCGCGTCGGCGATCAGGGCGGCTACAGTCTCGTCCGTGCGGCCCTTGATCTTGTAGCCGCCATCCTTTTTCACCGATTGAGGCTGCAGGCCGATATGGCCCATGACCGGGATATCGGCGGCCACGATCGCGGCAATCTGACGAGCCATGTCGACGCCGCCTTCGAGCTTCACCGCCTGGCAGCCGGTCTCGCCCACGATGCGCCGTGCCGAGGCCAGGGCTTGCACGGCGGACCCCTCATAGCTGCCGGCCGGCATGTCGACGACCACGCAGGCCCGGGCCGAGCCCCTCATCACGGCTTGGCCGTGCGCGATCATCATCTCCAGAGAGGCGCCCAGCGTCGTCTCGTGGCCATGCAGGACCATGGCGACGCTGTCGCCGACCAGGAGCAGGTCGACATGGGGATCGAGCAGGCGGGCGATCGGATAGGTGTAGGCGGTGAGGCAGACGATCGGCGTGCCGCCCTTGCGGCGGCGAATCAGGTCGGCGCCGACGCGAATATCGGTGGTCGGCAATTGCGTGGCCAATCGTCGCCTCCTTCAGCCCCAGCGGGACAGGATTTTCGCATGGGCGCGCAGAGCTTTAGAAAGAGCGGCAAGGCTTGGCAAGCGCGCATCCGGTCACCCCCGGGGATCACAGGCTGGTGTCGGGTCCCTGGCGCGCCATTTGCGCGCTCCTCGTGGCAAAACCCTTGCCTTCCCGAAGGCCTGACGCCATAAGCAGGAAACGGGCGCCGCCAGCGCGAGGGTTCTGAGATGAAGACTTTCCTGACGCAGTTTTTCACCTGGTGGAACAGCCAGACGCTGGGAACGCGCCTGCACACATGGCGCTACGGCAAGAGGGTCGGCCAGGACGAGGCCGGCAATGTCTATTACGAAGGCGGTATCGATTCGGAAGGCCGCACGCGTCGCTGGGTCATCTACCGCAACTATTCGGAAGCTTCGGCCATTCCGCCGGGCTGGCACGGCTGGATTCACCATCGTGTCGATATCGCTCCCCCCAGCGATGACTACCGGCCGCGCGACTGGCAAAAGCCGCATTTACCCAATCTGACCGGCACGCCATCGGCCTATCGTCCGAAGGGCTCGGTGCTGACCAATCAACACCGCCCGCAGGTCACCGGCGACTACGACGCCTGGACGCCGGGCTCGTAACGGCGCGAGTTGCAAAGGTAAGGTGCAGGCCGGTCCTTTATCGCCACAATTGGTGTTTAGCTGCTTGCTGATCAGAAAACGGCGACTAGCCTTGGCGATCGACGGAATCACCTGGGCGCGAACCACCGGTACCCCTGCATGAGCTTTTTCAACCCGACATTGACGGGCGGCCTGACGTTAGCAGCCAGCCTCGCCGTCAGCACCATCGCCTTTGCGGCTTCACCCGCACCCGCTCCCGCCGCCCCGGCGCCGGCGGCGCCCTCGGGATCGGATCGCATCACCAACCCGGTCGCCGAGTTCGCCGGCATCGACAAGATCACCGGCCGCATCATCACCTTCGATGTCTATATCGACGAGACGGTGCAGTTCGGCGCCCTGCAGGTCACGCCGCGCGTCTGCTATTCCCGGCCGCAGAACGAACAGCCGAAAACCGATTCTTTCGTCGAGGTCGACGAGATCACGCTCGACCGCAAGATCCGCCGTATCTTTACCGGTTGGATGTTTGCGGAAAGTCCGGGGCTCAACGCCGTCGAACATGCCGTCTATGACGTCTGGCTGAAGGAATGCAAGCAGAAGTCGGATGTGCCGGCGCCCGATGCTGGCAAGAGTGGCTCGACCAAGGCCGATGGGGCGAAAGCCGACGCGTCGAAGCCAGACGCGACCAAGCCAAAGCCCCCGGTCGCTCCCGACGCGGCACAGCCCGACGACGCCGTGGAACCGGCTACGACGGACACCAACTGATCTCTTGGAACCGCCATGGCTGGCGCGCGTTGGACCACCACCACGCGCGTTGAGGATACGCCAATGTCGGACAGCAAGCGGATCATGGCCAACAAGGCCGAGTTGCTGGAGCTCGAAAAGGGGTTCTGGACGGGCGACACTGCCTACTATGCTGCCAATGTCGACACCGAATGCCTTGTGGCGTTTCCACAGATGGCACAGGCCATGGACAATGCCGATCTGGCCAAGACCGCAGCCAAACCCAACCGCTGGCGCGACCTCGACATCGAACTCAAGGGAATAATCGAACCCGGCAGCGATATCGTCATGCTGACCTATGAAGCGCATGCGACGCGCGAAAATGGCGAGCCCTATGCGGCGCTGGTCAGCACCGGCTACGTCCATCGCGTCAATGGCTGGAAGATGATGTTCCATGCGCAGACGCCGATCGAGGCGTCGCCCAAGTAGGGCCTGATCCTACGGAAAAAAGACCGCTTCGCCTTTTAGCGCGTCTGCCAGCATCTTTTCGTATTTGCCGCGCGGCACGTCGACCGCGCCGAAACGCTTGAGGTGCTCTGTCGTGAACTGCGTATCGAGCAGCGCGAAGCCGCGTGCCTTCAGGCGCTCGACGAGATGCACTAGGCAGGTCTTCGACGCGTCCGTCTCTTTGGAAAACATGCTTTCGCCGAAGAACACCCGCCCGAGCGAGACGCCATAGAGGCCGCCGACCATACGCCCCTCGCGCCAGGCCTCGACCGAGTGGCAATGACCCATGCGGTGCAGTTGCACATAGGCTTCGCGGATCGGCGCATTGATCCAGGTAGAGCGGCGCTCCTCACGCTTTTCGGCGCAGCCATCGATCGTCGCCTCGAAATCGAAATCGAAACGGATTTCGAACAGGTGCCTGCGGATCGTCTTCTTCAGGCTTTTGGGGGTGTGAAAATCATCGAGCGGGATGATGCCGCGCGTCTCCGGCCGCACCCAGAAGACTTCTGGGTCACCAGCACTTTCGGCCATGGGGAAGACGCCCGAGGCGTATGCCTTGAGCAGAAGGTCGGTTGGGATGCGATAGCCTGGCGCGTAGGGACGGGTCATCGCGTCATTATAGCGGCAAGTTGAGGCTATTCGCCCTTGGCCAGATATTTTTCCAGCCAGTGGATGTCGTAGTCGCCATTGGCGATGTCGGCATTGCCGACGAGATCGCGAAACAGTGGCAACGTCGTCTTGATCCCGTCGACGACGAATTCGTCGAGTGCCCGCCGCAGCCGCATCATGCATTCGACGCGGTTGCGGCCATGCACGATCAGCTTGCCGATCAGGCTGTCATAGTAGGGTGGGATCTTGTAGCCCGAATAGACGCCGGAATCGACGCGGATGCCGAGGCCGCCCGGCGTGTGAAAATGCGTGATCGTGCCGGGCGAGGGAGTGAAAGTGCGGGGATCCTCGGCGTTGATACGGCATTCGATGGCGTGGCCGTTGAACTTGATGTCTTCCTGCTTGACCGAAAGGCCGCCGCCGGACGCGACGCGGATCTGCTCGTGGACCAGATCGATGCCGGTGATCGCTTCCGTCACCGGATGCTCGACCTGCAGGCGCGTGTTCATCTCGATGAAATAGAACTCGCCGTTCTCGTACAGGAACTCGATGGTGCCGGCGCCCGAATAGCCGAGATCGGCGATCGCCTTGGCGCAGATACCGCCGATGCGGGACCGCTCCTCGGCGTTGAGCGCCGGCGAATTGGCCTCTTCCCAGACTTTCTGGTGGCGCCGCTGCAGCGAGCAGTCGCGCTCGCCGAAATGCACGCCGCCGCCGAAGCCGTCGCCAAACACCTGCACCTCGATGTGGCGCGGTTTCTCCAGGTATTTCTCGATGTAGACCGCGTCGTCGCCGAAGGCCGCGCCCGCTTCCGAGCGTGCCGTCTGCAGTGCGATTTCGAGGTCTGCCTCCGTATGCGCTACTTTCATGCCGCGTCCGCCGCCGCCGGCCGACGCCTTGATGATGACGGGATAGCCAATCTCGGCGGCGATGCGCCTGGCTTCTTTTTCCTCGGTCACCGCACCGTCGGAACCGGGCACAACCGGAATGCCGAGGCGTTTTGCCGTGCGCTTGGCCTCGATCTTGTCGCCCATGATGCGGATGTGGTCGCCGGACGGGCCGATGAAGGTGATGTTGTGCGCCGCCAAAATGTCGGCGAACTTGGCGTTCTCCGACAGGAAGCCATAGCCCGGATGCACGGCGTCGGCGCCGGTGATCTCACAGGCCGCGACGATCTGGTGGATGTTGAGATAGCTGTCGCGCGACGGCGGCGGACCGATGCACACGCTTTCGTCGGCGAGCCTGACATGCATGGCGTCAGCGTCGGCGGTCGAATGCACCACCACCGTCTGGATGCCAAGCTCCTTGCAGGCGCGCAGCACCCGGAGCGCGATTTCGCCGCGATTGGCGATGAGGATCTTCTGGAACATCAGGTCCGCTCTACTCGATCACGACGAGCGGCATGCCGTATTCCACCGGCGTAGCGTCCTCGAACAGGATCGCCGTCACCGTGCCCGCGCGCGGCGAGGGGATCTGGTTCATCGTCTTCATCGCCTCGATGATCAGCAGCGTCTGGCCTTCCTTGATCTTCTGGCCGACCTCGATGAACGGCTTTGCGTCCGGCGACGGCGCCAGATAGGCGGTGCCGACCATGGGCGAGGTCACCGCGTTTTTCGACACGTCGACCGCCGCCGGGGCGGCCGCGGGCTGGGTTGCCGTTGGTGCATAGGTGGGCTGCGGGGCCGCAATCGCGTGAACGGCGGGCGCCTGCCGCGACACCCGTACCTTCAGGTCGCCGAGTTCCACCTCGATCTCTGTCAGGTTGGTGTCGTTCAGTATGCCCGCCAGATCGCGGATCAGTTGCTGGTCAACACCGGTCTTCTTTATCGACATTTTCGAGCCTTCTGTTTGTTGGCCGGTCATAGGCGTGCGGCGAGCGCTTGCAGCGCCAGCGTGTAGCCGAGCGGCCCAAAGCCACAGATCATGCCGACAGCGACCGGCGCGACCATGGAGACGTGGCGGAACGGTTCCCGCGCGTGAATGTTGGAAAGGTGAACTTCGGCAACCGGCAATGGCGCGATCGAACGGATGGCGTCGTGGATTGCGATCGAGGTATGGCTATAGGCGCCTGGGTTGATGACGATGCCGGCGGCTTTGTCGCCGGCCTCCTGGATCCAGTCGACGAGATCGCCCTCATGGTTCGACTGACGGAAATCGATCTCGATCCCAAGCGACGCACCTGCCTGCTTGCAGTCGTCAGCGATGGCGGCAAGCGTCTTGCCGCCATAGATGCCCGGCTCGCGCTTGCCGAGTGCGTTGAGATTGGGACCGTTCAGGACAAAAACCGTTTTCAAAAAAACCGACCTTTTCCGGCGCCGGCATCAAGCCGGCGCGCTGGGCCTCTATACCGGGCATAGTCGCCCGCGGAAAGAGCGCAAGTGCGTTCTTTCACTGTCCACAACAGGCCGAAATGCGCCCGTGAAGAAAACCGCTTGCCGCTCAAAGCGCGGCTTTCGCCGCCTCGATCTTTTCGGCAAGCACTTCCTGCCCGAGCGCCCCGAACACGACCTCGTTGCCGACGACGTAGGACGGGGTTCCGGTGATCTGCAGTTTGTTGGCAAGATCGTAAGTTTTGGTGAAGGCCTCGGTGATCGATGGGTCCTTCATCTTCTCGTGCAATGTCGCCTCGTCGGCGCCGAGCGAAAGCGCGATCTTGATCGCGGTTGCCTCGGTGGCGCGCCCCTGGCCGCCGAGCAACGCATTGTGGAACTCGCCGTATTTCTCCGGCATCATCAGGTGAAACGCCATCGAGACGACGCTCGCCTTCTGCGAATCCGGGCCGAGGATCGGGAATTCCTTGAGCACGAAACGCAGGTCCGGATCGGACTTGGTAAGCGCCCGCATGTCCTCGATGGCGCGTTTGCAGAAGCCGCAATTGTAGTCGTAGAATTCGACGATCGTGACCTTGCCGTTCGGGTTGCCGACAACGCCGTCGAAGGTGGAATTGAAGATCTGGTCCTTGGCGTTCTTGATGACGCCGAGTGCCGCTAGCCGCTGTTCCTCTTTCTGCTTGGCCTCGAGCGCGTCCTGCACTTCCAGCAGCACTTCCGGATTCTTCAGGAGATAGTCGCGGATGATTCCCTCGACCTCGGTGCGGTCGATTTTGGTATCGGGCGCCGTCTGGACAGGCTGCGCCGTCTGGACAGGCTGAGCCGTCTGGACAGCCTGTGCCGTTCCGGCCTTCGCAACCTGCGGACTGCCGGCCACGAAACCGAAAGCCAGCATGGCAAGGGCGACCGCAACCCCCGTGGTGCCCAGCAGCAGTGCCTTTTTCATCGTTGTCGTTCCTTCTGCCTGTTTTCCGGTCTGGCTGTGTCGCAGCACGCGGCCGGAAGGTTCATGAGATTACTGGCTCTTGCCTGACGATTTGTAGTTTATGATGTCCTGGGCGCGTATCCAGCGCGGCTCGCCGCGCTTCATCTGCTGTTGCGCCCGCATGGCGAAGATCTTGGCATCCTTGTAGTTGCCGGAATAGAAATGGCCTTCGGCGGTGGCAAGCTCCGCGCCCGGTATGTCTCCCAGCTCCCCATAAGCCTGCGCCAGATAGCGATATCCGGTGGAGTTTTCCTTGTCGCGGCCCAGGCCATTGTTGATCTGCACGACAGCTTTCTTGAGCGAGTCGGGCGTGCCGACCGCCATCAGCGCCTGGCCAAGCGAGACAGGCAACAGGCCGGACCGTGCCGGGTCGAGGCTGACCGCCTTGGAATAAGCGTCGGCCGCATCCGCGGGCTTGTTGGCTTTCATAAGAATATCGCCGAGCAGCTCCTGGAAGTAGGCATTCTTGGGCTGCGCCTTGATCAGGGCGTTGGTCTTGGTGAGCGCCGCGGCGATGTTGCCGTAGAGATAGGCCGACTGGGCATCGCCATACAGCGCCGCCATGCTGCCCCGCATCTTTTGCATCAGCCGCGTCGCGGCGGCCTGGCCTTCCATGTAGACGGCAATCTTCACCCGCATCATGTCGTGGCGCTGCTGCAGTGCCGGCGCGTCGATCTTGTCGATGTTGGGGCTCTGTTTGACCAGCACCTCGAGGTTGGCGATGCGGTCCTGCGGCATCGGGTGGCTGATCCGGTAGGGATCGACCTGCGCGCCCGACAGCGACAGCGCGGTCTGGAAGCGGTGGAAGGTCTTCAGCATGCCCATGCCGGACTGGCCGGTGGCATTGAGATAGGTGATGGCCGAGCGGTCGGCCGTGATTTCCTCGGTGCGCTGGTAGGCGAGGATGCTGCGCTGCGCCATCTCGCCGCCGCCGGCCGCCACGCCCATGCCGGCGCCGGCAAGGCCGCGGCTGTTCGTGGTCGCACCGGCAACGATCGCGCCGGCACCGAGCAAGGTGGCGATGATGGCCATGGTCTTGGCGCGTTCGAGCTGGTCGCGCAGTTTCTGCTGGTGGCCGCCGGCGATATGCCCGGCTTCGTGTGCGATGACGCCGATGATTTCGTTCGGCGTCTCAGCCGTCATCAACGCGCCGGTGTTGATGAACAACCGGCGCCCGGTGACGAAGGCGTTGAAGCTGGAATCGTTGACCAGCACGATGTCGATGCCGTCATTCGCCAGCCCGGCGGCCCTGAAGATCGGCCGTGCATAATCGCGCACCAGGGCTTCGATCTCGGCGTCGCGGACCACTGGCACGCCTTGGGCGAAGGCGGTCTGCGAACCGGCAACCGCAACTGCGGCGGCAAGCGAAACCGTCGCGAAGACACGCGCTGCCCGGGCAATCGTCGATCTGGGTCGGCTCAACATAATGTGTCCACTGGTAGACGAGCGGGCGAAAGATGAAAAGTCGGCGCCTGAAAAACTTCCTCAACTTGTGATCCTCACATCAATCGGGCATTTGTGCGGCGCATGCGTCAGGACCTGGCGCGCTCAATCCTGGGGACAGGGGTAAAAATGGTCGTTTCGCTCTCCCATCGCGGCAATGTCGAGCCGTTCCACGCCATGGATGTGCTGGCCGAAGCGAACCGGCTGAGGGCTCAGGGCGTGCCGGTGATTTCCATGGCGGTCGGCCAGCCATCCGATCCAGCGCCCGTACGGGTTCGCGCCGCCGCCGCCAAGGCGCTGGAGGTTGGACGCATAGGCTATACCGACACCTTGGGTCTGGCCCCGCTGCGCAAGGCGATCGCCGGGCATTACGCGGATCATTATGGCCTCGATGTCGACCCCGGCCGGATCGCGGTGACCACCGGATCGTCGGCGGCCTTCAATCTCGCCTTCCTGGCGATGTTCGACCCGGGCGACCGGGTCGCCATCGCCGCGCCCGGCTACCCCGCCTATCGCAACATCATGGCAGCCCTTGGCATCGACGTGGTCGAAATCGAGCTCGGCGACGCGGCTTATCTGCATGCTAGCCATCTGGAAGCCGCGCATCGCGAGGCGCCGCTGAAGGGCGTGCTGTTTGCAAGTCCGGCCAATCCGACGGGCGCCGTCATCCCAGTCGACGAACTGGCGACGCTGGTCGCCACGGCGGAATCGCTCGGCATCGCCGTCATTTCCGATGAGATCTACCATCGGCTGGCCTATGGCGCCCCCGACACCACGGCACTCGCCTTCAGCGGCAGCGTGACGGTTATCAACTCCTTCTCGAAATACTACTGCATGACCGGCTGGCGCATCGGCTGGATGGTTTTGCCGGAAGAACTCGTGCGGCCGGTCGAGCGCATCGCCCAGAGCCTCTACATCTCGCCGCCGGAGCTGTCGCAGATTGCGGCGATCGAGGCTTTTGCCGCAACCGAGGAACTGGAGGCGGTGAAGGGACGCTATGCCTGGAATCGCGAGCTCTTGATGAAGCGTTTGCCGGAGCTGGGTTTTCCCCTGGCGGCGCCCATGGATGGCGCCTTCTATGCCTTTTGCGATGTCACCCGGCACAGCAATGACAGCATGGTCTTCGCCCGCAGGATGCTGGCCGAGGCGCATGTTGCAGCGACACCCGGCCGCGATTTCGACACCAGGGCGGGGCATCTCACGATGCGGTTTTCCTATGCTGGCAGCCACGACGACATGGTCGAGGCGATGGCGCACATCGAACGCTGGTTGAGGTAGCGTCATGCCGGAAGTCGAACAGGCCCCCAAACTTGATCAAGCATTGGCGGAAGTCGCGGCGGAAATGGCGGAACGCACCGATCGCGGCGATGTGGCGACCTATATTCCCCAACTGGGCAAGGTCGACCCGAAGAAATTCGGCATCGCGGCCGTTACCAATGATGGCCGCACGCTCGTGGCCGGCGATGCCGACCAGGCGTTTTCGATCCAGAGCATCTCGAAGGTGTTCACGCTGACGCTGGCGCTCGGCAATGTCGGCGATGCGCTGTGGAAGCGGGTGGGGCGCGAGCCCTCCGGCAACCCGTTCAACTCGATTGTCCAGCTCGAGCATGAGAACGGCATTCCGCGCAATCCGTTCATCAATGCCGGTGCCATCGTCATTTCCGACATCCTGCTTGCCGGTCACCAGCCGCGCGAGGCGATCGGCGAGATACTGCGCTTCATCCAGTTCCTCGCCGACGACGAGACGATCATCATCGACCGCGAGGTCGCGGCTTCCGAACGTGCCACTGGCTACCGCAACTTCGCGCTCGCCAATTACATGAAATCCTTCGGCAATCTCCATCATGCACCGGAACTGGCGCTGGGCGTCTACTTCCACCATTGCGCCATTGCCATGAGCTGCCGGCAATTGGCAATGGCCGGCCGCTTCCTCGCCAATGGCGGCAAGAACCCGGCGACCGGGCATTCCGTGGTGTCGGCGGAGCGGGCGCGGCGCATCGGCGCCATGATGCTGACCTGCGGCCACTATGACGGCTCTGGCGATTTTGCTTTCCGCGTCGGCATCCCCGGCAAGAGCGGCGTCGGCGGCGGCATATTGGGCATCGTGCCGGGTGTCGCCTCGCTCGCCGTCTGGTCGCCCGGCCTCAACGCCAACGGCAATTCCAAGCTGGGGTCGATCGCGCTGGAAAAGCTCGCCAGGATGATGAACTGGTCGATCTTCGCGCCGTAGAAACGTGACCTGCCGATAAGAAAAATCCCGCGCCGTTCATTTCGATCGGCGCGGGATTTTTTGTCAAAGATTCAATTCAACGATTTGAAAAGCTTAGAAAAAGCCTTTCCGCTGCCACCAGCCGGCACGCTTCGGCTTTTCTTCGGTCTTGACTTCAGGCTCATCGGCGACGGTCGAGGAAACCACCGGTACGACAGGCGTATCAGCGGCTGCCGCCTTGCGGCGCGATGGCCGGGCCTTCGGCGTCTCCTCGGCGGCCGCTGCCTCGTCCGATGCCGTGGCTGGCGTTTCGGCCGGTGCCTGCACGGCCAGGTCCGCGGTCGGCTCCTCGGCGACGGCTTCGGCGGCCGCCTTCTTCGGCTTGGCTGCGCGACGCGGTTTCTTGGGCTTCTCGGTGCTTGGCACCTCGTCGCTCAAGGTAGCCGCGGGTTGTTCGACGGCGGTGGCAGCCACCGGCTCGATCGACACAGGCTCGCTTAGCGAAGCATCAGCTTCGGCGGGCTCGGTCGTTTCGCCGGCTTCCGCCTCGGTCTCGCCTTCACCGTCTTCGCGACGGTTGCGCTTGCCGCCGCGCTTGCCGCGCCGACGCTTCTTGCCCTGGCCATCGTCGGACGCTTCCGCCGTTTCGACGGTCTCGGTTGCGGCGACCGCAGCCTCGTCGTCTACCTCGGCATCGCCATGGTCCGCCGCGCCTTCCGACGCGGAGAAACCGTCATCGGACGTGGCGAGGGAAGCGCCGTCGGTTGGGGCGCCATGCTCGCGGTCGCGGTCCTTGCCGCCACGCCGCCTGCGGCGCTTGCGGCGTTTGCGATCGCGGCCTTCGCCGTCCTCGCCGGATTTGGGCTGCTGATGCTGCGGCTGTTGGGCGTGGCGCGGCTGTTCGGCCTGGGCCGGCGCCTCGTCTTCCTCCTCGGCGACGATGATCTCGTCCTCGGGCTCTTCCGGCTCGACATAGGCCGGCAGGCTGCGCACCTCGACGAAACCTTCCGGCTTTTCGGCCAGCGCGCCGCGGAAGATCGCGTAGTGCTGGGCACCGACCGCATCGTCTGCCTCGATGGTGATCGTCAGGCCGAAGCGGCTTTCCAGTTCCACCAGCGTGCCGCGCTTGTGGTTGAGCACGTAGAGCGCGGTCGCGGCCGGCGTGCGCACCGTGATGTGGCTTCGCGAGTCCTTGAGCAGGAACTCCTCGATTGCCCGTACCACCATCAGCGCCACCGACGAATCGGACCTGACATGGCCGGTGCCGCCGCAATGCGGGCACGGCTTCATGGTCGATTCCAGCACGCTGGCGCGGATGCGCTGACGCGACATCTCCATCAGGCCGAAATGCGAGATGCGGCCGACCTGAATGCGAGCACGATCGTTCTTGAGGTGATCCTTCAGCCGCTTCTCGACGGAGCGGTTGTTGCGGTTCTCCTCCATGTCGATGAAGTCGATGACGATCAGGCCGGCAAGGTCGCGCAGCCTGAGCTGGCGGGCGACTTCCTCGGCCGCTTCCAGATTGGTGTGGAGCGCGGTGTCCTCGATCGAGTGCTCCTTGGTGGAACGGCCCGAATTGACGTCGATGGCGACCAGCGCTTCGGTCTGGTTGATGATGATGTAGCCGCCGCTCTTCAGCGTCACTTGCGGCTGCAGCATGCGGTCGAGCTGCGCCTCGATGCCGTTGCGCACGAAGATCGGCGTCGTGTCGCGGAACGGCTGAACCACCTTGGCGTGGCTCGGCATCAGCATGCGCATGAAATCCTTGGCCTCGCGATAGCCCTCTTCGCCCGAGACGAGAATCTCGTCGATGTCCTTGTTGTAGAGGTCGCGCACCGAGCGCTTGATCAGGCTGCCTTCCTCATAGACAAGGGCAGGGGCCGTGGACTGGAGCGTGAGATTGCGCACGTTCTCCCACAGCCGCATCAGATATTCGTAGTCGCGCTTGATCTCAGCCTTGGTGCGGCTCTCGCCGGCGGTGCGCAGGATGACCCCCATGCCTTGCGGCACTTCGAGATCGGCGACGACCTCCTTGAGGCGCTTGCGGTCGACCGCGCTGGTGATCTTGCGCGAAATACCGCCGCCGCGCGCCGTGTTCGGCATCAGAACGGAATAGCGGCCGGCGAGCGACAGATAGGTGGTGAGCGCCGCGCCCTTGTTGCCGCGCTCTTCCTTGACGACCTGCACCAGCAGGATCTGCCGGCGCTTGATCACTTCCTGGATCTTGTACTGGCGGCGCACCGGCTTGCGGCGATTGCGCACTTCCTCGAGCGCGTCCTCGGCGCCGACCGATTCGATCTCATGATCGTCCGGATGGGAAGAGGATACTTCCTCCAGCATGCCGCGATCATTGTCGGTGGAGGTGGCTTCGCTGCCCTGTTCGGCATGCGGGATGGGCTCGGAAATCACATCGCCTTCGACGGAGGCGGCGATCGACTTGGGAGGGCCGTCGTTGGTCTCGCCTTTATCCTGTTCGGAAGAAACCTCGTCCTGTTCGGGTGCGTCGGCGTATTCCGAGGCGTCGGATGCGTGTTCCGTGGTCCCGGAAACGTCGGCCATGTTCTCGGCGATAACGTCCGGGCCATTGTCATCCGGGCCATTGTCGTTGTTTTCGTCTGCCTCGCCGGCGGCTTCGCTTGCCTCGCCGGATTCGGCCGTGCCGGCATCGCGCCTGTTTTCACCACGGTCGCGGGGCTTGCCGCCGCGCCGGCGACCGCGCCGTCCACGATCCCGGCTCTGGCGATCGTCGCCTTCGCCGTCCTCGTTCTCTTCGTCCTCGGCCTCCTGCGCTTCCGCGCGCAGCAGTGCCTGACGGTCGGCGACCGGAATCTGGTAGTAATCGGGGTGTATTTCACTGAAGGCGAGAAAACCGTGACGGTTGCCGCCATATTCGACAAAGGCTGCCTGAAGGGAAGGTTCGACGCGCGTTACACGGGCGAGATAGATATTTCCTTTGAGCTGCTTCTTGTCCTGGGATTCAAAGTCGAATTCTTCGATACGGTTACCGCGTACGACGACTACGCGTGTTTCCTCCGGGTGGGAGGCGTCTATCAGCATTTTGTTGGGCATTATTTCGTTTCCTCCCGGCAGCCGTCAGCCGCAGCTTGCAAGGCAAAGCCCGCTGCTGCGTTTCTGGTGTGTGGGTGCCGGATGTCTGAATGTCCGCCGGACGCTGCCTGCGTGTCATGGCGGTGCCGCCCGCAGCCATATTGGCGCGGTTTGATGCGGACCTTTCCATGATTGCGCTTGAAGCCATCGTCACCAGCAGAACCTTTTGAACCAAAGCCCGGAAACCGGACCAGCTTGTTTGCTCATACAGAGCCGGCGCGGGAACAAACCCGGGCCGTTTTCCTCACGCAGGCGATTCCCCCGCCACGGGAGCACACCTGCGAAATTCGTCGCAATCACCTGAAGCCTTTTCGCGTGAAGCGAAAGGAGCCGCCTTTCATCTGACCCTGTAGCAGGAAGCTGCGGAGGAGGGCGGTTCCAGGATTGCAGTGATCCACCATCGCTTTTATGATTTGGCGGGTTGGAAGGCAACCCCGATTTCCGATGCCGGCAAAAAGCAGTTCCGTAGCGTAAGCCTGGCCCCGTCCTTGCGTGAAAAGGCTTGGTTAACCTTCTCTGGATACCAATCGTTAATCGAGCTCGCGGCCTAACCGGCATGTTGACGAAACGAACCGGCGCCTGGCGCCAAACCGGGAGCGACTGGAAGAAAGATGGGACTGGCGGACTTCACAGACAAGGGATGTCGTGTTGGCGGCCAGGTTCTCCGTGCCTTCTGTCTCCTGCTGCTGGTGGCGATTTCCCAAGTCTTTTCCCCTGTAGCCTTTTCCATGGTTGCCAATGCGGCCGACGCTCCGCTCATGGCCAAGGGCTACAAAATGGCCGGCGATGCCACCAAGATGCGCATCGTCATGGATTTCGATCGCGAGCCTGACATCAAATGGTTCCTGCTGCGCGGACCCAATCGCCTTGTCATCGATCTTGCGAACACCCGATTTGCCATCGATGCCAAGGATCTGAAGCCGCGTGGCCTGGTCAAGGGCGTGCGGCTCGGCGAGCTCGGCGAGGGCGTCTCGCGACTGATCCTCACCGGCAAGGGGCCGTTCGCCGTCGACAAGCTCGATGTGCTCAAGAACGAGGACGGAACCGGCTACCGCCTTGCCGTCGACATGTCGGCGGCCTCCGAACGTGAGTTCGACGCCGCTCTTGCCAATCAGGCGCTGACCACCGGTTCCACGGTTTCGACCGACAAGGGCGGCCGGGTCGGAACCGGGCCTGTCTCCAATCCAGGCCACCGATTCACCGTCGTTATCGACCCCGGCCACGGCGGCATAGACGGCGGTGCCGAAGGTTTGAACGGCACCATCGAGAAGAACGTCACGCTGGCCTTTGCCGCGGAGCTGCGCGACAAACTCGCGGCCGCCGGCCGATACGATGTCTTCATGACCCGGGATACCGACGAATATCTGCGCCTCGACGACCGCGTCCGCATCGCCCGCCAGCATGAAGCCGATCTGCTGATTTCGATTCATGCCGACACGATCAGCGTCAAGGGAATCCGCGGCGCCACCGTCTATACCGTTTCCGACAAGGCCTCCGATCCGGAAGCGCAGGCGCTGGCCGACCGTGAAAACCTGTCCGACCAGTTCGCCGGCATGGTCATCAAGAACGACAGCAAGGAAGTGACCGACATCCTGATCGACCTGATCCGGCGCGAGACGCACACCTTCTCGATGAGTTTTGCCCACACATTGGTCGGTCAGCTGTCGACCAGCGTCGGTCTTATCAACAATCCGCAGCGTTCGGCCGGGTTCAAGGTGCTGAAGGCCCCCGACGTGCCGTCCGTGCTGGTCGAGCTCGGCTATCTCTCCAATGCCAAGGACGAGGCGCAACTGCTTGACGCCGAGTGGCGCGGCAAGGCAGCGCAAAGCATCACCAATGCCGTGGCATTGTTCGCTTCCGCGCGTGCCGGGGCTGGAACCGGAGGTTGACAATGCCCGGCGGCGCCTGCAACCAGAGGCGGCGTTGCGCGATGACAACACCCTGCGCTTTTATTTCGGGCTTGCGGCTGCGAAATCAGGCCTTGCCGTATTTTGTCCACATGGTGGCGACATGGGTTTTCGACTACGGGTTGGGACCGGCTCGAAAGCTTGCGTGAAAGGCGGCTTCGTTTAGGAAATTCCCGAACCAAGGACTGGAGCGGGTATGATTCGTCTCATTGGCTATTTCTTCGGCATAGGCACGACGCTGGCCCTCCTGGCCGCGGCGGGCGTTGCCCTCTACATCGGCCATGTAGCGAAGGATCTGCCTGACTACGAAGTGCTTGCAAAGTACGAGCCTCCGGTGACCACCCGCATCCATGCCTCGGATGGCGCGCTGATGGCCGAGTACGCGCGGGAACGGCGCCTGTATTTGCCGATCCAGGCTATCCCGGATCGCGTCAAGGCTGCCTTCCTGTCGGCTGAGGACAAGAACTTCTACAGCCACCCCGGTGTCGATATAACGGGATTGGGCAGAGCGGTTATCACTTACGTTTCGGGTGGCCCCATGCAGGGCGGCTCGACGATCACCCAGCAGGTTGCCAAGAACTTCCTGCTCACCAACGAGCGTTCCCTGGAACGCAAGGTCAAGGAGGCCATCCTCTCGTTCCGCATCGAACAGGCCTATTCCAAGGATCGTATCCTCGAGCTCTATCTCAACGAGATTTTCTTTGGCTTCAACGCCTATGGCGTTGCCGGTGCGGCACTGACCTACTTCGATAAATCGGTGAACGAGCTGACCGTGGCCGAGGCCGCCTATCTGGCATCGCTCCCGAAAGGTCCGGCCAACTACAATCCCTTCAAGCACGCCGACCGCGCAATTGAACGGCGAAACTGGGTCATCGGCCAGATGGTCGAGAACGGTTACGTGACGCCTGAAGAGGGCGCAAAGGCGAAGGCCGAGCCGCTTGGCGTTGCTCCGCGCCGCAGCGGCTCCTACCTTTTCGCCGGCGAGTATTTCACGGAAGAGGTTCGTCGGCAGATCATTGCCCGCTATGGCGAGAACGCGCTCTATGAGGGCGGGCTGTCGATTCGCACCACCCTTGACCCGAAGGTCCAGCTCATCGCCCGCAAGGCGATGCAGAATGGATTGATGAAATACGATACTTTGCGTGGCTATCGCGGGCCGTTGAAGACGATCGATGTCTCCGGCGATTGGGGTGTGCCGCTGGGCGCCGTCAAGGGACTGGAAGACGTTCCCGAGTGGTCGCTGGCCGTCGTGCTCGACAGTTCGGCGTCCGGGCTGTCGATCGGCCTGCAGCCCGCACGCCAGGCGTCGGGCGATATCGTGAAGGAACGCGTCGAAGGCACCGTCAGCAAGGAAGACATGGGCTTTGCCATGCGCCATGTGGTCGAGGGCAAGACAGTCAAGGCCAAGTCGCCGGCCGACGTGCTGAAGCCGGGCGATGTCATCTTCGTCCAGAAGAACGACGGCTCCGACAATACCTACAGCTTGCGCCAGGTTCCCGAGGTGGAAGGCGGACTGATCGCCATGGATCCGCACACCGGCCGCGTGCTGGCCATGGTCGGCGGCTTCTCCTATTCGCAGTCCGAATTCAACCGCGCCACCCAGGCGATGCGCCAGCCGGGTTCGTCATTCAAGCCCATCGTCTATTCGGCCGCACTCGACAATGGCTATACTCCGGCCTCGGTGATCATGGACGGACCGATCACCATCCAGAGCGGCAACACCACCTGGACGCCGAAGAACTATGACGGCACCGTCGCCGGGCCGGCAACGCTCCGCTCCGGCATCGAGAAGTCGCGCAACCTGATGACGGTGCGGCTTGCCAACGACATGGGCATGAAGCTGGTCGTCGAATATGCCGAGCGCTTCGGCGTCTATGATCATCTGGCGCCATATTTGCCGATGGCGCTGGGTTCGGGCGAGACGACCGTCATGCGCATGGTTTCGGCCTATTCGATCATGGCCAATGGCGGCAAGTCGATCAAGCCGTCGCTGATCGATCGTATCCAGGACCGCTACGGCAAGACCGTGTTCAAGCAGGACGAGCGTGGCTGCGAAGGCTGCAACGCTCCTGAATGGAAAAACCAGCCCGAGCCGGAACTGGTCGACAATTCCGAGCAGGTGCTCGATCCGATGACCGCCTACCAGATCACCTCGATGATGGAAGGCGTCGTCCAGCGCGGCACCGGCGCCACAATCGGGGAACTTGGCCGCCACATCGCCGGCAAGACCGGCACCACCAACGACGAGAAGGACGCCTGGTTCATCGGTTATACGCCGAACCTCGTGGTTGGTCTCTACATGGGCTACGACACGCCGCGCGGCCTCGGCCACGGCGCCACCGGCGGCGGTCTTGCCGCCCCGATCTTCAAGGACTTCATGCGTGTGGCGCTGGACGGCACGCCCAATGTCGACTTCAAGGTGCCTGACGGCATGAACCTGATCGCCATCAACCGCAAGACCGGCATGCGCTCCTCCTCGGGCGATGCGGGCACCATCATCGAGGCTTTCAAGCCGGGGACCGGCCCCGCCGACAGCTACTGGGTGATCGGCATGGGTGCCGATGGCTCCAACGCCTCGGGCGGCGCGCTGTCACCGCAGGCCAACCAGGCCATCCAGGACGGCGGCGGCGGCCTTTACTGACGAATTCACGCGTCCAGTTGGGCCTGCCTCCGGCTGGCCCATTTCGCTTTACACATGGCGGCACCGTCCCTATGTATCGCGCCGACCGAAGCGTCATTTCAGCAACAGGACAAAACATCAGGCCATGCGCGCGGAAACGCAGAATATCGTCGACGAGATCAGGCAGGCGATAACCCTGCTGAGGAGGCATCTTTGACTGGGATCAGGCCATAAAGCGGCTTGAATACCTGAACGTGCGGGCCGAGGACGCCAGTCTCTGGAACGAACCGCTGGAAGCGCAGAAGCTGATGCGCGAGCGCCAGGGCCTCGAGGAAGGCATCGCGGCGGTCAAGGGCCTGACCCAGGCGCTGGAAGACAATATCGGTCTCATCGAGCTCGGCGAGGAAGAGGGCGACGAAGGCGTCGTCGCCGAAGCCGAAGCCGCGATCCGTTCGATGCAGGGCGAGGCCAAGGCCCGACAGGTGGAAACGCTGCTCTCGGGCGAAGCGGACGCCAACGACACCTATCTCGAAATCCATGCCGGCGCCGGCGGCACCGAGAGCCAGGATTGGGCCTCGATGCTGTTGCGCATGTACACGCGCTGGGCCGAGCGCCGCCGCTTCAAGGTCGAGGTGCTGGAAGTGCATGACGGCGAAGAGGCCGGCATCAAGTCCGCGACCTTGCTGATCAAGGGCCACAATGCCTATGGCTGGATGAAGACCGAATCCGGCGTCCACCGCCTGGTGCGCATCTCACCCTATGACAGCAATGCGCGCCGTCATACGTCCTTCTCCAGCGTCTGGGTCTATCCTGTGGTCGACGACAGGATAGAGATCGACGTCTCTGAATCCGACGTGCGCATCGATACCTATCGTTCATCGGGTTCGGGCGGCCAGCACGTCAACACCACAGATTCGGCCGTGCGCATCACCCACATCGCCACCGGCATCGCGGTCGCCTGTCAGGCCGAACGCTCGCAGCACAAGAACAAGGCCAAGGCCTGGGAAATGCTGCGCTCGCGCCTCTACGAGGAAGAGCTGAAGAAACGCGAAGCGGTGGCCAATGCCACCGAGGCATCGAAGAGCGACATCGGCTGGGGTCACCAGATACGTTCCTACGTGTTGCAGCCCTATCAGCTGGTCAAGGATCTGCGCACCGGTGTCGAAAGCACCAGCCCCTCGAGCGTGCTCGACGGCGACCTCGACGACTTCATGGAAGCTTCGCTATCGCAACGCATCGAGGGTGGCGCGGGCGAAGCTGTGGCGGACCTGGATTAGGCTGCTTGCGCGGGCAATGATCGCGAGCCGTCGCAAAAGCGGAGGTATTGTCGTGCGGCCCCCGGTGTTGGCCTCAAGTGTTCGCCGGTGCGGCGCGACAAGTTCGTGGTGATTGGTCCCGACTCGGCACATCGCTCTGGTGCGGGAAGGGGCTTTTCTTGCTCCCAAAGCGAGCGCGGCGCATGTTCGCCGTTCGGCCGGCTGCTTATACCTTCTTCGGCTGCAGGGTGGCTGATTTTCCTTTGCGGACGATCGTCGGCACTGTCACCGGCAATCAAGAGCATGTGATTGGATTTGAGCGGCTGGAACCACTCCGGGCCAATCCCGTTGTTTGCATGCCCCGCCTGCCGGGAACTTACCTGGCTTGAATCTCGTCAGCGGTAGCAGTGTGTTATGGCGTGCGCTCATATCTGGGCGCAGCGGCTTCTTGCGCCGACCAAGGAATCAGCCCAGCATCCAAATGCTGGGAGACAAAAAGCATTTATGGCCGGACGCGGCATATCTGCGACTGATGATCCGGCCACTGGGAAGACACGTTCCGGGAACGGGCAGGCGAAATGCTTGACGCTCGAAAGGAACGTCCCATGTCTGCTGCCACGCCCAGATCGGCCCGAGCCGTTCAACCGGTCGGCCGACTTATGTTTTCTCTGTTTGCCGTCGCGATGTTCGCGCCTGCGGCCTTTGCTCATGATGCCAAGCCCACGGCAGCAAAGCCGCAGGGTTGGAGCTATCCGTTCGCCTGCTGCGCCAACTATGACTGTCGTGCCACGCACACCGGCGAAGTCCTGGAAAAGCCCGAAGGCTACGTGATTGCCGGTACCGGCGAAGTCGTTCCGATGACGGACAAGCGCGTCAAGGACAGCCCTGACGGCGAATTTCACTGGTGCGCGCATCAGGCCGGTCTCGATGCCGGCAAGACGATATGCCTGTTCGTGCCGCCGCGCTCATTTTGAGACGCGCCGACAGTTGAAGTGCATTGGCGCAAAGGCTGCTGACGGCCAGTTGTCAGGATCGCTTCTTTATGGTGCCTTGCCGCCTGGGCGGCGGACAATGGAGAGGTGATATTCATGGCCATCAAGGGAAGCTGCCACTGCAAGGCGACGATGTTCGAGGTGTCGGAAGCGCCGCAGACGGTGACGCAATGCACCTGTTCGTTCTGCTCGAAACGCGGCTCGCTTTGGGCCTACTATACCCCATCGCAGTTCAAGCTCGTCACGCCGCTGAAGAATGTTTCCTTTTATCAGTGGGGCTCAAAAACCGTAAAGCATGGTTTTTGCGCAACCTGCGGCTGCGGCACCTTCACCGAAACGCCGGACTGGTCGACCGGCGAGCCGGATTTCGACAATCCGAAGATCAGCGTGAACGCGCGGCTGTTCGATGATTTCGATCTCGATAAAGTCGAAGTGGTGGTCATTGACGGCAAGAATCTCTGGTAGCCACACCGGGCGGCCAACTGGATAATCGGCAGGCGCTTTTCCCGTTCCGTTTTTCGCCGCATTTCATGCTACAAGTCGCGGCAAGGGCTGATTTGGCGCCATCGTAAGGCGTGACTTGGAGAGGGACCATCCTATGAAGAAGACCGTGCTCGTCGTTATGGCGACGGCTCTGCTCGTGACCGCGTGCACCACCACCGATCCGTATACGGGCGACCAGAAGATTTCGAACACGGCGGCGGGCGCGGGCCTTGGCGCTCTGGCCGGTGCCAGCCTTGGTCTGCTTGCCGGCGGCAATGATCGTCGCAATGCGCTGATCGGCGCCGGCATCGGCGCGCTGGCCGGCGGCGCCATTGGCGCCACTATGGACCAGAACGAGGCGGAACTGCGCCGGCAGCTCGAGGGCACCGGCGTCAGCGTCACCCGCAGCGGCGACCAGATCATCCTCAACATGCCGTCCGACATCACCTTCAACACCGACCAGGACGCGGTGAAGCCCGGCTTCTACCAGGTGCTGAATTCGGTGGCGCTGGTGCTGAAGAAGTTCAAGCAGACCACGGTCGACGTTTTCGGCCACACCGATTCGACCGGTGGCGACCAGCACAATTTCGACCTGTCGCAGCGCCGTGCCCTGGCGGTCGCCAATTATCTGTCCGGCCAGGGCGTTGACCAGCGCCGCTTCGCCGTCACCGGATTTGGCAAGACGAGGCCCGTCGCCTCCAACGCCACGGCCGAGGGCCGGGCCCAGAACCGACGCGTCGAGATTCAGCTTTCGCCGCTCACCTGAGCAGGGCCGTGTTTGTCACGCTAAACGGCCCCCAATGGGGGCCGTTTTCATCCAGGCGTATACTGGCGGTGCCAGTTTCGTGACAGTAGTCAAATAAAATTAGCAATATCTAATAAGTTCTTTTCCGCAGCCGTGGAAAGGATTAGCATTGCCGCGTTCCAAAGGGGATGGGGCGGTTTAATCGGCCGCGCAATCAACGACTTTGCCGCCGCCTCGGTCTTGCACGGCCAGATCAGAAATCTGGGAGGAATGCATGACAAGAACAGCCAGCCTTGGGCGCTGCGGCGTCCTCGCTTTGACAGGTGTTGTAGGTGCATGGTTGGGCCTCGCCACGGCTCATGCCGAGGACGCCAACAAGGCCGACATGGACGCGTTGAAAAAATCGCTCGCCAAATATCAGGACTACACCGCCGCCGTCCGCGATCTCTATCTCTCGACGGTCGGCTGCGTCTACTACAGCGGAGAAAAGATACCCGGCTCCATGGACTATCCGAAAGGCGCCATGGGCATTCATTTCGTCAATGTTCCAAGCGTCGGCCAGAAACTCGACCCGATGAAGCCCAACGTCCTGATCTACGAGCCGACTAAGAAAGGCCTGAAGTTGGTCGGCGTGGAATGGCTGGTGCCGCTAACCCCGGACATCAAGGCGCCTCCGAAGCTGTTCGGTCAAACCTTCATGGGCCCGATGGAGGGACATTATCCGCTCATCCCGAAGGAGTTCGTCCACTACGATCTTCACGCCTGGCTCGATGACAATCCGAACGGCATGTTCAGTCCGACGAACCCGAAGGTGAAATGCAACAAGGCCGAGTTTCCGATGCTGGAAAAACCGACCAAGATGATGCCCGGGCCGATGTGAACTGGAGCGGACCAGCGTTCGCCTGAATCGCGCCACCTGTTTGTTTCCACGCAATTCGCGACGGAAGAGCGCTACGCGGCCTTTCCTCGAATGGCTGTCTGCCGCAGGGCAAAAAAGAAGGCAAGCCGCCCCTAGGCGGCTTGCTCGCTGGAATCAGACCTTGGCGACGATGCGCATGAAGGCCGGCATGTCGTCGCCGAAGCCGACCGTGGCGTCGTTGTCTTCCTGATGGTGGCGCGCAGGGCGGTTGTTGCTGCGCTGCGGCCTGGTGTCGCCGCGCTCAGGGGCGCGCGGCTCATTGCGGTCGGACGATTTGCGCTCGGTGTTTTCCGAGCGGATTGCATCCTTGCGGGCGCGCCGTTCGACAATATCGGCCGTCTCGGCCACATCGGGCTGCTCCTGCGGCTGAGCAACCACGGCCGAGGCATCTTCCTCGCTGTGTCTGCCGCGACGCTCGCCGCCCTTCTTGCGCCCGCCCCTGTCGTTGCGGTCCTCGTCCTTGCGGCCGGCGCGGCGCGGCGCGCCTTTGCCGCGGCGCGGAGCATCGTCCTCGCCTTCGCTGGCAACCACCGTCGACAGGTCGCCGTCATGCCACTCGATCTTGGTCCCGATCAGCCGTTCGATGGCGTCGATATACTTGGTGTCGGACTTGGTCGCGATGGTGAAGGACTTGCCGGAGCGTCCGGCGCGGCCGGTGCGACCGATGCGGTGGACATAGTCCTCGGCATGGATCGGCACGTCGTAGTTGAAGACATGGCTGACATCGGGAATGTCGAGGCCGCGCGCGGCGACATCCGAGGCGACGAGATAGCGCAGCTTGCCGTCACGGAAATTGGCCAGCATCTGCATGCGCGCGCGCTGGTCCATGTCGCCATGCAGCGCACCGGCATCGAAATCATATTTCAGCAGCGAGCGGAACAGCTCCGAAACCTCGATCTTGCGGTTGCAGAAGATGATCGCGTTCTTCAGCTCCGCATCCTCGGCCTTGATCAGGTTGCGCAGCGTTTCACGCTTGTCCCAAGGCTTCGAGCCCGATTTGACCAACCGCTGGATGATGTTGGTGGCCGCCGAAGCGGCCTTGGAGACCTCGACGCGCACCGGCGCATGCAGGAATTTTTCCGTCAGCTTGGTGATCTCTGGCGGCATGGTCGCCGAAAAGAACAGCGTCTGCCGGGTGAACGGGATCATCTCGCAGATACGCTCGATATCGGGAATGAAACCCATGTCGAGCATACGGTCCGCCTCGTCGATGACGAGGATCTCGACGCCGTTGAGCAGCAGCTTGCCGCGCTCGCGATGGTCGAGAAGACGGCCAGGCGTAGCGATCAGCACATCGGCGCCGCGCTCCAGCTTTTTGTCCTGTTCGTCGAACGACACCCCGCCGATCAGCAGCGCGATGTTGAGCTTGTGGTTCTTGCCGTATTTGACGAAGTTTTCCTCGACCTGCGCGGCAAGCTCACGCGTCGGCTCCAGGATCAGCGTGCGCGGCATGCGGGCGCGGGCACGGCCCTTTTCCAGCCGGGTCAGCATCGGCAGCACGAAGGATGCGGTCTTGCCGGTGCCGGTCTGGGCAATGCCCAGCACGTCCTTGCCGAGCAAGGCGTGCGGGATCGCACCAGCCTGGATCGGCGTCGGCTGGAGATAGCCGGCATCGGTGACTGCGGAAAGCACCTTCGGCGACAGGCCGAGGTCTGAAAAGGTCAACGCTTCTTGAGCGATCGTCGTGTCTGAGGACAAGTGTTGCTGTCTTTGGCTGGTTCGGGGAAGCGCAACGTCATTCGTCGCGGCAAGCGCCACGCGCCTGCAAGATTGGTATTGCGATTAGGCGCAAGCCCGCGATTTGTCAACAGAAACGGGTAGGATTGGCGCGATTGTGAAGTTGTAACCTTAATCGCGATGCTTAATCCGGCCTCCTGTCACTGTGCCGGCTCAGTAACGGAACTGTTCGGCCAGGATGCGTTCGTTCCAGGAGTGGTTGGGATCGAACAGCAAAGTCGCGGTGGCCGTTGGCGATTCCCGCACCGTGACCGAGGTCACCGCCTTGACCTCCGTGTGGTCGGCGGCCGCGTTCACCGGCCGCTTTTCCGACTCCAGAATGTCGAAGCGCACGGTCGCCTTGTTGGAAAGCAATGCGCCGCGCCAGCGTCGCGGACGAAACGGGCTGACCGGCGTGAGCGCCAAAAGCGGCGCGTCGAGAGGCAGGATCGGGCCGTGCGCGGAAAGATTATACGCGGTCGATCCGGCCGGCGTCGCGATCATGACGCCGTCGCAGTTCAGTTCCTCGAGCCGTATTTGGTCATCGATGCTGATGCGGATCTTGGCCGTCTGGTAGGATTGGCGCCACAGCGCCACTTCGTTGATCGCCAGTGCCGTGACGTGTTCGCCATCCGAGGTGGTTGCCAGCATCTCCAGCGGGCGGATCGTTTCGGCGACCGCCGCCGCGATGCGCTCGGTGAGCCCCCCGGACCGGTATTCGTTCATCAGGAAGCCGATGGTGCCACGGTTCATGCCGTAGACCTTTTTTCCCGTACCCATCGTGTCGCGCAATGTTTGCAGCAGAAAGCCGTCGCCGCCCAGCGCCACCACGACGGTCGCCTCGGCGACCGAACATTGGCCATAGCGTGCCGACAGGCTATCCAGCGCCGCCTTGGCGTCTGCTGTGTCGGACGAGACGAAGGCGATGCTGTTGGTGGCTGTGCTCATGGCTCCCCGATCGCGACCGATTGGCGCCGGCAGGTTCTGGCGCGCCAGCGCCGGGGTAGCATGGGGCAGGCACGTCTGCAAAGAGAGCCTCTGTCAGCCCATGAGGCGAGGGTGCGGCAGTGCCGCCGCACCAGCCGGTCGCGGTTGATGTCACGGCGCGAGCGAATGTGATGGTTAAGGCAGGGCTTAAGCTCTCGTAAAGCCGGGTCGATCATGTTAGCCGGCATGGGGTGGCGTGGGGCGCCCGCAGCACTACCTTGCCACTTCGGGACGCAAAGGACGCTGCGGCAGTTCAGATATGCGTGCATGAACCCGCGGTTCTCGATGCCAGGGGATATGCGCCAGCCAGACGAGGCCGACATATTGCCGGTAGCACGCCTGATCATCGTCTTTCTCATGTTGGGAAGTTTCGCGCTTGTCTTCGCAGAACTGGTGCGCCAGTCGGAAGAAACGAGCGCTAGGCCGATCCCCACGGCGTCGCGTTGCGGCGATGCCGCCGGCATGCCTTGCCCGCAAAGGGCGCTATAGGCCAAACACGACGTGCCGATCGCTGGCTGGCACAAGGCACGGTTGAAGCGTATCGCCGAGCATGTCGGCTCGTCCGGCACGGCACTCGGCGAATTGATCTTCAACAACATGAACATGATGTTCATCGAATTCGTGAAGCGGGATGAAGCCAGGATACCGGAGTTGAGGGCCGCGATACGGCGGCAGAACCGGATATTGGTGGCGGCGATCGGAGTGTGAGGGCGTCAGGAGCAGGCAGGAGAAGTTGTCGCTTCGGCATCGGACGGCGTCTTACGCGATGATTGGCTCTTGAGTTGAGTTTGAAATCTGCTACAACTTATAGGGGTATAAAAAAGGGGAAGGGTAAATGGGGACGTTTTCCATCTGGCATTGGGCGATCGTGCTGCTGCTGATCGGCGTGCCTGTTTTCTTTGCTGTCCGGTCAGCCGCGAAGCCGTCGCAGAATCCTGAGTCACTTGTGGGCTTCGGTGGCTGGCTGATGCTGCTGGCTATCGGTCAGACATTGTCACCGCTGCGCACGCTCGCCGATTTCGGCAATTCCGCCGACGGCTACCAGCAACTCATGACCCTCCCAAACGGCTCTCTGGCTGTGTATGGCGAGGTTGCCCTCAATCTGGCATTTCTGGCGCTTCAGCTGGTGGTGCTGGTTTCAATGCTGCGGCGAAGCCGTCGATTCCCGCAATTGTTTCTCTGCCAATGGTTTGCGATTCCTGTTGTGTTTATCCTGGATACGATCTGGATTTCGTCAATCCTGGGCGTTCCGGTAAACAAGGTGCTCGCAGGCGACGCGCTGGCGGCACCCATAGCTTCGTTTGTGGTGACCGGCATCTGGGCCGCTTATGTCTATAAGTCTGTGAGGGTGAGGAATACGTTCACCAGGACGAACGTGTCGGCCCAAATCGCGAGCGCTTCGTAAAGGGGGGTGGCGACGTAATCGCCCTACAAGGGGGTTTTCGGAGGACACTCCTGCGTCTCTACGGGCTTGGGGTGGCCTGCCACCCGGGGCTCGAAGAGCGTAGGGTGGTGCCCCCGGACGGAATCGAACCGCCGACCTTCGGTTTACAAAACCGCTGCTCTACCAGCTGAGCTACAAGGGCACGGCGCTCCGGTTAGCATATTTGTTGCGCCAGTAAAGACAAAACTCCGTTTTTGGGCATCAGCCGTGGTGGAGGATGCCCACGCGTCCGCATGCTGAAATCCGCGAACGCGCTTCCTACATCAGGGTAAGTGCAATGCGCTGAACGGAGTGTCGCATGATCAGGCTTGTCATCATTCTCCCTATCGTCGTCGTGGCGTGGATGCTGCTGGTGAAGCTCATCAGCGATGTGAAGAAGGCCAATGTCGACTGGACAGGCGTCACCACCTTCATCGGCTTTATCGCGCTCGCCTTCTGGCTTCGGCATGTCACCGGCATGGGCTGAGTGGGGGAGTAGTGAGTAGTGAGTAGTGAGTAGTGAGCAATTGCTGCCGGTCATGGCGCGAGCCGGTGCTGCCTACTCAGTTTCGCCAACAGTGCGCCAAAAAAATCTCCAGATCTGTCGAACCTTTCGCCGCGGCGCGCCGACTGATCCTCAGAGGCGAATGGTCGCCTCGATCAGAGATCCAGGAGATCATCATGTTCAAGCGCAGTTTCGTTTCCAGCATCGTCGCCATCGTCGTTGCAACCGGCGCGCTCGCCGGCACCGTTCAGTCTTCGTCGGCTCACGGCATGCATCATCATCATCGTCATTTCGACGACTACCTCTACTACCAGGATTACCCGGACTATCCGGATTACTGGTGGGTCTATGGCCATCACCATCATCGTCATCACCACCACCGCCACATCATCCTCTACTGAGCGCAGCCTGGCGGCTTGATTGAAACCTCCAGCAAAGGGCGGCTTCGGCCGCCCTTTTCTCATCGAACGCGGCGCTTCCAGTCGCCGTCACGGACGATGACCGATCGGCGCAAGGTGCCTGAAGTGCCGGAATGGATGATCAACGTCGGCGAGGGTCGCCACGCCTTTTCAGCCAGCGAATTCCTGCTCTTCGAAAAAAATCAAAACCCCGTCGAACCTTTTTCCTTGCCGCAACGACAGATCATCAAGAGGCGGATGGCTCGCCTCTCCAAACGAAGCAAGGAGATCATCATGTTCAAGCGCACACTCGTTTCCGGCCTCATCGCCACCACCGTCGCCGCCACCGCTTTGGTCGGCACCGTCCAGCCCTCTGCTGCCCACTCGCATCACCACGGCCTCGGCATCGGCATCGCCGCCGGCGTCGGCGGTTTCGTTCTCGGCAGCCTGCTTGCCCAGCAGCAGCCGCGCACCGTCTATGTCGATGAAGATGGCGGTTCCTGGCACGTCCGCCGCTGCTTCGATCGCTACTCCAGCTACGATCCGGACTCCGACACCTATATCGGCCGTGACGGCTACAGCCATTACTGCCGGCTCTGAGTGGCGGCGGGCGACTGGAAAGAGGGGTTGCGAGGCAGCCCCTCTTCGTCGTTTGAAGACCGTCTTTCTAGAGGTGCATCTTCGGGTCGAGGATCGGCAGACCGGCCGCGCGGCAGGTGCCGCCAATCTGAAGCCGGGCAGCCTCGGTCTCGTCGCCCATCGCGACCAGTTCGAAGTGGCTTGCGGCGTCCGGGTAGACTTTGGCGATGAATGGCTTGTCGCCGACGCCGGATGAGGTTTTGGCATTGACGGTGCCGCAAACCACGATCTCCTCGCGGCCATCAAGCTTTCGCTCGCCTGCGAGCATGGTTCCGAACTTGGCGGAGGCCGAATCCGGCAGCCGCTGGCGGATACCGGCCGTGATGATCTCCTCCAGCGCGAGCGAGATCGGGATGGGATTGACCCGCTGGTCGCCGGTATCGGGTCGTGGTGCCGCCGCCACGCATCCGCACAGCGAAACGGCAAGCAGAAGCTGAACCACTTTCCTCATGCGCGCCCTTTCGCATGCATTCGAACGCGACGGCAAGACGGTCAAATCTCATGCAGCCGGCGGCATGCAGCGATTTTCGGCGCGTTTAGTCTATCCCTTGATCAGCCTGCCTTCGAGCCGCCGATCATTTTCGTCACTTCGGCCGCCGCGTCGCGCACCAGCGGGCCGATCTCGGCCAGCCGCTCGGGCGTGACCCGCACCGTCGGCCCGGACACGGAAACGCCGCCGATCGGCTCGCCATACTCGTTGAAGATGGCGGCGGCCACGCATCGCATGCCGGGATGGCGCTCCTCGTCGTCGACCGACCAGCCGCGATGCTTGACGACGGCCAGATCGTGCGCGAGGGCGGAGATGTCGGAAAGGGTCTTGTCCGTATAGCGCTGCAGGCCCGCCTTGCGCAGGATGGTTCCGACGCGCTCCGGTTCGAGATGTGCCAGCACCGCCTTGCCGATTCCCGAGGCATGGAAAGGGCTGCGCGTACCCGGCCGGAAGAAGGCGCGGATCGCCTGGTGCGTCTCGACCTGGTTGACGAAGACCACGCAATCGTCTTCCGCGACGCCGAGATTGGCGGTCTCGCCGGTCTTCTCCATCAGTTCCTGCATGACGATGCGGGCGCGGTCGACCAGCTTGCGGCGGCGCAGGAACGCCGCGCCCATGCGGTAGGTCTCGACGCCGATCGACCAGAGCTGGTCCGATGTATCGAACTCGACCATGCCGTGGTTTTCGAGTGTCGTCAGCATGCGGTAGGCGGTGGAGGCGGCAAGCCCGCTCTGCGCCGATATCTCGCTCAGCGACAGGCCGCTGCCTTCGGCGACAATGGCCAGGATACGCAAGGCCCGGTCGAGCGACTGCACCGAGGCAGCTTCGGCCGGACCATTGAAGGCGCGCGGGCGGCCACGCTGACGTTTTTCGCTCGTTTCCATGGCTGGCATTCTCGACCGTTTCTCCCAAGATGCAATGAAAAAGTTTTTCATGAAATTCTCGGTGCAAATCCTGGAAAAGAGAAAAGGAAACAAAATCAGTTGGTAAGAGCCGTTTATCAGAAATGAAAAAATATTCTGAAAAAATTGAAAAAGCGCCCGCCCGATGACATCCTTAGCCATCCAACAATCATCTCGTGGAGGCTGGAAATGGCCAGGATGCGCGCTGTCGATGCCGCTGTTCTCGTTCTCGAAAAGGAAGGCATGTCCTGTGCCTTCGGCGTGCCGGGTGCGGCGATCAATCCGCTGTACTCGGCATTGAAGGCGAGGGGCACGATCCGCCATGTCCTTGCCCGCCACGTCGAGGGCGCCTCGCATATGGCCGAAGGCTATACCCGAGCCAAGGCGGGCAATATCGGCCTCTGCATCGGCACATCGGGGCCGGCCGGCACCGATATGATCACCGGGCTCTATTCGGCCGCGGCCGATTCCATTCCGATCCTGTGCATCACCGGCCAGGCGCCGCGCGCGCGGCTGAACAAGGAGGATTTCCAGGCTGTCGACATCGCCGCGATCGCTGCGCCCGTCGCCAAATGGGCGGTGACGGTGATGGAGCCCTATCTGGTGCCGATGGCGCTGCAAAAAGCGTTCCATTTGATGCGCTCGTCGCGGCCGGGTCCGGTGCTGATCGACCTGCCGGTCGACGTCCAACTGGCCGAGATCGAGTTCGACATCGATGCCTATGAGCCGCTGACGCCATTCAAGCCGGCGATGACGCGCGCCCAGGCCGAAAAGGCGCTGGCGATGCTCAACGCGGCCGAGAAGCCGCTGATCGTTGCCGGCGGCGGCATCATCAATGCCGACGCGTCCGACCTGTTGATCGAGTTTGCCGAGATCACGGGCGTTCCGGTCATTCCGACGCTGATGGGCTGGGGCGCGATTCCTGACGACCACCGGCTGATGGCCGGCATGTGCGGGCTGCAGACCTCGCACCGGTACGGCAACGCCACCATGCTGGAAGCCGATTTCGTCTTCGGCATCGGCAACCGCTGGGCCAACCGTCACACCGGTTCGGTGGACGTCTACACCAAGGGCAAGAAATTCATCCATGTCGACATCGAGCCCACACAGATCGGCCGTGTCTTCGCCCCCGATCTCGGCGTCGTTTCGGATGCCGGCGCTGCACTGAAGATGCTGCTCGACGTCGCCACCGAGTGGAAGACGGCGGGCAGGCTGCGCGATTGGTCGGGCTGGGCCAGGGAATGCCAGGGCCGCAAGAAGACGATGAAGCGCAAAACCCACTTCGAACAGGTGCCGCTGAAGCCGCAGCGTGTCTACGAGGAGATGAACAAGGCGTTCGGCCGTGACGTCACCTATGTCACCACCATCGGCCTGTCGCAAATCGCCGGCGCGCAGTTCCTGCATGTCTACAAGCCGCGCAACTGGATCAACTGCGGCCAGGCCGGCCCGCTCGGTTGGACCTTGCCAGCCGCACTCGGCGTGCGCGCCGCCGATCCCGAGCGCACCATCGTGGCGCTGTCTGGCGACTACGACTTCCAGTTCATGATCGAGGAACTGGCGGTCGGCGCGCAGCACAAGCTGCCCTATATCCACGTCGTCGTGAACAATGCCTATCTCGGCCTCATCCGCCAGGCGCAGCGCGGCTTTTCGATCGACTATGAGGTCAGCCTTGCTTTCGAGAACATCAACCGGGCCGACGATCCGGAGGCGGGCTATGGCGTCGACCATGTCGCCGTCGCCGAGGCAATGGGCTGCAAGGCGGTCAGGGTGCGCAAGCCGGAGGAATTCGCCGGCGCCTTCAAGCAAGCGCAGCGGTTGCTGAAGGAACACCAGGTTCCGGTCGTGCTCGAATTCATTCTCGAACGGGTCACCAACATCTCGATGGGGACCGAGATCGACAAGATCACCGAATTCGAAGACCTTGCCGAACATCAGGAAGACGCGCCCACCGCGATCGTGATGCTGGACTAAGCCATGCTGATATTCAGGTGAGGCCGGCCTGCAAACGGCGGCTTCCTGCGCTTCCGGTGCTCACGTACGAAAAGTACGCTCCGCTCCGGTTCTCGGAAACCACCATTTTCGACTCGGCCTGACCTGAATCTCAACACGGCTTTGGTTCCAGGCAAGAAAAGGAGAAAAAGAATGCCGCGTTTTTCAGCCAATCTGTCGATGCTCTTTGGCGAGCATGATTTCCTCGACCGTTTCGATGCCGCCGCCCGCGCCGGCTTCAAGGGGGTCGAATATATCGGCCCTTACGATCATGCGCCCGAGGTGGTCGCCGCCCGACTGAAGAAGAATGGCCTGACGCAGGTGCTGTTCAACCTGCCGGCGGGCGACTGGGCCAAGGGCGAGCGTGGCATCGCCGTGCTGCCGGACCGCGTGCCGGAATTCCGCCAGGGCATTGCCAGGGCGATCGCCTACGCGCAGGCACTTGGCTGCGGGCAGGTCAACTGCCTGGCCGGCATCGCGCCAGCCAATGTCGACCGCAAGGTGCTGGAGGATGTCTTTGCCGAAAACCTGGCTTTCGCGGCGGAGAAACTCGATCAAGCCGGCATCAAGCTGCTGATCGAGCCGATCAACACCCGCGATATCCCGGGCTTCTTCCTCAACTACTCCGACCAGGCGCTGACGCTGATCGACCGCGTCGGCTCGAAGAACCTGTTCCTGCAATATGACATCTACCACATGCAGATCATGGAGGGGGATCTCGCCCGTAAGATCGAGGCAAACCTCGGCCGCATCGCGCATATCCAGCTTGCGGACAATCCCGGCCGTCACGAGCCGGGGACGGGCGAGATCAACTATCCCTTCCTCTACGAACATATCGACCGGATTGGTTATGCCGGCTGGATTGGCGCGGAGTACAAGCCGAAGGCAGGGACGGAGGCCGGTCTGGGGTGGTTCAGGGAACTGACCGGGCAGGGAAGTGCTGCCGCTTAGCTGTCAAGAATCTTGCAATTCAGGTCGCGTTCTGTTGCGCCCCCTCTGGGCGTGAAGGAACGCGATCTGACAAAAAACGGAGAGAAGCAATGGAAACCATCGGCTTCATCGGGCTGGGCATCATGGGCGCGCCGATGGCGGGGCATCTGCTGGCGGCCGGCTACAGCGTCATCGCCAGCGACCACCGCTCAAAACCGCCGGCCGATCTCGTCGCCAAGGGTCTGAAGTCGGTCGCCGGCCATGCCGCCGTCGCGAGGGCCGCCGAGATCATCATCCTGATGGTTCCCGACACACCGCAGGTGGCCGATGTGCTGTTCGGCGACAACGGAGTCGCGTCCGGCCTGGCCAAGGGCAAGCTGGTGATCGACATGAGTTCGATCTCGCCGATCGAGACAAAGGACTTCGCGAAAAGGATCAACGATCTCGGTTGCGACTATCTCGACGCGCCGGTTTCCGGCGGCGAGGTCGGTGCCAGGGCGGCTTCGCTTACCATCATGGTCGGTGGTGAGGAACCGGCCTTCGAGCGCGCAAAACCCGTGTTCGAGAAAATGGGCAAGAACATCACTTTGGTCGGACCCAATGGTGTCGGCCAGACCACCAAGGTCGCCAACCAGATCGTCGTCGCGCTGACCATTGAAGCGGTCGCCGAAGCGCTTGTTTTTGCCTCAAAAGCTGGGGCCGACCCAGCCAAGGTCAGGCAGGCGCTGATGGGCGGGCTGGCCGCCTCGCGCATTCTCGAAGTACATGGCGAGCGCATGGTCAAGCGCACCTTCGCGCCGGGCTTTCGCATCGAACTGCACCAGAAGGATCTCAACCTGGCGCTGGAGGGTGCGAAGGCGCTTGGTGTGTCGCTGCCCAACACCTCGACCGCCCAGCAACTGTTCAATTCCTGCGCCGCCAATGGCGGCGCGAAGGAAGATCATTCCGCGCTGGTGAGGGCGCTGGAGCGGATGGCGAATTTCGAAATCGGCAAGGAGGCAAGGGAAATCAAAGCGGCATAGGTCGGAAGAGGGCGGCGTAACGTTCCCAGGCCGTCAATTTCCGTCTTAACCCAGCAACGGGTTCCGGCAAGCATCGCCGGGACCCGTTTTGATTTCTGGCTGGAGGCTTGCCGCTTCCAGTCAGCCGCGCTTCAGAAATGCCCGCGCCGCATAAAGGCTCACCGCCGCCGCGTTCGAGACATTGAGCGAGCGGATGGCGCCGGGCATGTCGAGCCTGGCCAGCGTCGTCACCGTCTCGCGCGTCTTCTGCCGCAGGCCCTTGCCCTCGGCGCCGAGCACCAAAGCGATCCTGTCGCCGGCAAAGCTGGTTTCGAGCTCAGCCGGCCCGTCCGAATCGAGCCCGATGGTCTGGAAGCCCGCTTCGTGCAACTGGCCGACCGCGTCGGCGAGGTTCTTCACCTCGACCTGGTCGATATGCTCAAGCGCACCGGAGGCGGATTTTGCCAGCACGCCTGATTCCTGCGGGCTGTGGCGCGCCGTGGTGATCAGCGCGCCAGCGCCGAAAGCGACCGCCGAACGCAGGATGGCGCCGACATTGTGCGGGTCGGTGACCTGGTCGAGCACCAGCACCAACCTTATGTCGCCAAGTGCGTCGAGGCGCTTGGGCTTCAGCGGCTCGGCCTCGATCAGCACCCCCTGGTGCACAGCGTCCGATCCGGTAATCTTGTCGATGTCCCTGGGTTCGACCAGTTCAGCCTTGAAGGGCAGGGCGGCGAGATCGGTGATCTCGAGCCGTTCGGCCGCATTGCGCGTCACCAGCATTTTCTTGATCCGGCGGCGCGGATTGTCGAGTGCCGCGCGCACCGTATGCAGGCCATAGAGCCGCACCAGCCCGTCGGCTGCGTTTTCGCCTGGTGGCACTGGTTGCCGTGGCTTGAACGCCGGCGCGCCGCCGCTCTTCTCGTCGCGGAAGGCGCGGCGCAGCTTGGCGTAATGGGTGTCTTTGGGGGTGTTGGAATTGTTGCTCATGGCCGGCTTCTATAGCCGTGTCCTCCGGCCAAGGATATGCCCTGTCGCCGCAGCCGGCGAACAACATCGAAAAACCGTGGCCGCGCGGTTGACACCCAATGGGCTTGCCGCCATAAGGCGCTTCGCTGGTTTCGGAGAAGACATCTATCTCGGGTCCGGATCGGCAAGAATGCCTCGTTGCATGGCTCCGGCGGCAGACTGGAGAGGTGCCCGAGTGGTTAAAGGGGACGGACTGTAAATCCGTTGGCTTAGCCTACGTTGGTTCGAATCCAACCCTCTCCACCACTGCCGGCCGGAAGCCCTGAAACGTGAAAGCATCGGAGGCGAAAAGCGCATGGCGCTTTCCCGGGAAATCCGATACTTCAGTGCAAGGCGCGGGTATAGCTCAGTGGTAGAGCAGCAGCCTTCCAAGCTGAATATGCGGGTTCGATTCCCGCTACCCGCTCCAGATTTTCAGCGAAACAACCGGCAAGCCGAAACACTGCGCGGCAGGCGCGCAGCGCTTCAGGCATTGGTGGGCGCCGCGTCAGCTGTTGAAGGCGGAGGCGACCTGGTGCTGTTGCGGTACCTGGCCGTTCGGGGTCAGCTTGTCGACGATGCCGGGCAAGGCGGCCGATAGCTGCTTGAGCAGCTCCTGCTCGTCGAGCCCCGTCCTTTGGGCGATCTCGCGAATGACCTGCGGTCCGATCGCGTTGCCCAACTCATTGGCCCCGATTGACTGGTTCTGCCCGGTGCCGACCCAGGAGTCGGCGACATTGCCATGGCCGGCGTTCTTGAGCTTGTCGAGCAGCCCGCCCAGTCCGCCGAGCAGCCCACCGTCACCGGACGCGGTTCCGACGGGCGTGGGATCGGTGGGCGCCGGCGCTTGAGCCTGGTCCGGCTGTTCGGCGCTTCTGCCGCTCAGCATCTTTCCAACCAGCAGCGCACCGAGCGCGATCATCAGCGGTTTGGTGATATTGCCGCCGGGAACGGCGTTGTCAAAAAGTCCCATAATGGATCCTCCATTTCAACCAAGCCCAGCCCGTCTTCAACAATGGCGCATTCGGGGGGAATTTCAAGCTGGCTTGAGCTTTTGACAATCATATGAAAATGTCCGGTTGGCGGAGGAATGGAGAGGAAAAAATGGGTATCATCAGCTGGATCATTCTCGGCGTCATTGCCGGGTTCATTGGCAGTAAGATCGTCAACAAGACCGGTCAGGGCATGATCATGGATATCGTGCTCGGCATTGTCGGCGCCATAGTCGGCGGGCTGATCTTCAGCGCCTTCGGTGCTTCGGGTGTGACCGGCCTCAACATCTATAGCCTGATCGTCGCCGTCGTGGGTGCCGTCGTGGTGTTGTGGGCCTATCATCAGTTCGCTGGCAAGCGGACCATCTAGACGCAATCGGCAGATTATCAGCTGCCGAATCCTGAATTGCGCTAACCCGCCGTCGGTGCTGACCGCGCTCACGGTATCGGAAACTATTATGCCGGTGCGTAGCCGCGGATCAGGCAACCACGGCCAGCCGACGCTTGCGCTGGTCCAGCGACACGATGGTCAGCCCACTGGCGACAACCAGCAGGATGCCGCAGACCGCCAGTGCATTGGGGAATTGCCCGAACACCAGCAGGCCCGAAATGACGGCCCAGACCGTGAAGCAGTAATAGAACGGCGCCACCGCGCCGGTCGGCCCGACGCGATAGGCCATGAAGATGAAGAAGTGGCCGAAGATCAGGAAGAAACCGGCTCCCGCCATCAGCATCAGGTGGTGCGCCTCCGGCGCCACCCAGCGCTCGGAAACGAGATGCGCGGCGCCTGCGCCGATCAGGACCACGACGACCGCCGAGATCGCCACGATCATTCCTGGCACTTCGGCGGCGATCTTGCGGCCGGCCAGATCGCGCGCGGCGGCGAACGTCGCGTTGCCGAGCGCCAGCAAGGCATAGACCGAAATGCCTTGCATGGTCGGCTGCGCCACCATCAGCGCGCCGATGAAGCCCAGCCCGATCAGCGCCATGCGTTGGCCGCCGATGCGCTCGCCAAACAGGATCGAGGAGCCGACCAGCATCAGCAGCGGCGTGATCTGCCCCAACGCGGTGGAATCGGCGATCTGCATGTTGGCGAGCGCGACGACGTAACAGAGGATCGCCGCCAGTTCGAGGAGGTTCCTGCGCAGCACCCGCCTGTCGAAGATCAGCGGGATCTGCTTGCCGTAGCCGAGCGCAAACAACAGCGGAAGGCCCCACAGCGTTGCCGCGGCACCACGCAGGAAGAGCACTTCGTAGGAGGGCAAACCCGACGTGGCGAGCTTCATCATCGTGTCGTTGACCAGATACGACCCGGTCGCGACGATCATGAACAGCGGGCCGCGAACGGCAGTCGGGATGAAATGCATCGGCGCAGGAAATCAGACGCGGATCGCTGCCGCAATGGGCCATGAACCGCCGATAAATCCGACAGCGACTGACGTGGAGACCCGAGCAATCCTCGCTTTGCTCCCTCGGTTTTCGCCCATTCCATTTTCAACGGCGGATCCCCATATCAGCGCCACATCCCCGCAATCGGATCAAGGGTTCTGGCCGAGTGAGATGGCGCCCCGGCAAAAGACGCTTGTGTTTTTTGGCCTTTATCGCTAATCGCCCCGCATTCGACTGAACTGAAGGTCCAGGCCGTCCAAGGAAAGAGACTATGGCAAAAGGTAAATTCGAGCGCACCAAGCCTCATGTGAACATCGGCACGATTGGTCACGTCGACCATGGCAAGACGTCGCTGACGGCGGCGATCACCAAGTATTTTGGCGAATACAAGCGCTACGACCAGATCGACGCGGCGCCGGAAGAGAAGGCGCGCGGCATCACGATCTCGACGGCTCACGTCGAATACGAGACCGCCAACCGCCACTATGCCCACGTCGACTGCCCCGGCCACGCCGACTATGTGAAGAACATGATCACCGGTGCCGCGCAGATGGACGGCGCGATCCTGGTCGTGTCGGCCGCCGACGGCCCGATGCCGCAGACCCGCGAGCATATCCTGCTTGCCCGTCAGGTCGGCGTGCCGTCGATCGTTGTGTTCCTGAACAAGGTCGACCAGGTCGACGACGCCGAGCTGCTCGAACTGGTCGAGCTCGAGGTTCGCGAACTGCTGTCGAAGAACGAATTCCCCGGCGACGACATTCCGATCGTCAAGGGTTCGGCGCTTGCCGCTCTGGAAGATTCGGACAAGAAGATCGGTGAGGACGCGATCCGCGAGCTGATGGCTGCGGTCGACGCCTACATCCCGACGCCGGTTCGTCCGCTGGACAAGCCGTTCCTGATGCCGATCGAGGACGTGTTCTCGATCTCGGGCCGCGGCACGGTCGTCACCGGCCGCGTCGA